>CAIRBD010000743.1 GCA_903876745.1 uncultured Gemmatimonadota bacterium | reverse complement strand
CGGCGCGAGCAGCGCGAGCGCGCCGTGCACGAGCGCGCGCGGCGGTCCGAAGAGCGCCGTGTCGCCGTGCAGGATGGCGAGCGGCGCGTCGGCGAGCGCGTGCTTCACCTCGTCCTCGCTCACGGGGGTGAGCGCCCCATCCACACGCCACTGCCCGGGCGCCACGCGCAGATAGCCGCGCGTCGGTACGGCGAGGGTGCCCCGGAGCACGGCGAGCGCGTAGCGCGCATCCTCGTCAGGCGACGTGCTCACGAACACGGCCGACGCGCCCCGCGCCACGTCGAGCACGGCGAGCAGGGTGTCGTTGCGGGCGAGCTGATCGCCGGCGCTCGTCACCACGGCGCGCATCACGCGTGCCCCGGGCGCGCCGTTCACGGCGCCGCGCACGCGCACCTCGCGCTGGGCGAAGGCGCCGAGTGAGTCGAGCACGACGGTGCCGAACGGAGCGTTGTCGAGCGTCACGTCGAGATGCCCGGCACCCGCACCGACGCCGCCGGCCACGACGACGATGGCGAACTCCGCCGTGTCGCCGCTCACCACCGCGGCGGGACCGTCGAGCGAGGCCACGGCCGCGTCGCGGCGCCCGGTGCCATTCAACAGCACCACCTGCGAACCGCCCGGCAGTTCGGCGAGCCGCTCGGCGTCGTCCACGCGACCGTCGGTCACGAACACCACGGCGCGCCCGGCGCCCAGCGCACGCTCCACGAGCGGCCCCACGCGCGTCGCGCCGTCGGCGGGCAGCGACGGCGCGCCGCCCGTGCGCACCGAGTCGCCCACCAGCAGCACCGTATCGGCGCCGACCGAGTCCGCGCTGTGCCGCGCCTTCATCCAGAGCGCGCTGTCGCCCGTGACGAGCCAGCTGGCTGACGCATCGAGCGCCGCGTACGCGTGCGACGCCCCCGCGCGGCCGAGCGGCGCGTCGAGGGCGAGCGCCAGCACGATGGCGAGGGCGCCGGAGCGCAGCACGAGCGGCACCGTAGCGCGCGCCGCGCCGGTGAACCGATAATGGACGAACGTGAGCGCACCGCCGGCGGCGATCGCGAACAGCCAGATGAGCATGATGGGAAGTTACGCGCGAGTACGTGTAATGGCTGACACGTGCCGCTACGCGCACGCCAGCCGGTGCGCTGGGCTCAGGGCGTGCCCGCGACGCCTCGCACGGTGCCTGCGGGCCGCGTCAGTTCGGCGGCGGCCAGCCGCTGCATCCGCTCGAACGCAGGCTGGTCGCCGCGGGCGAGGGGCATCCCCTGAGTGGACGAGAGCGCCTTGCCGGGGTCGCGCTGCACCCCACCGACGAGCACCTCGAAGTGCAGGTGCGGCGCCGTGGCGAGTCCGGTGGCACCCACGAACGCGATGGTGCGTCCCATCGTCACGCGCATCCCGGCGCGCACGCCGCTGGCGAACGCCTTGAGGTGGCCGTAGCGCGACACGTAGCCGTTCGGGTGCCGCACCTCGAGCACGTTGCCGTAGCCGCCTTTCACGCCGGCGAACACCACGGAGCCATCGCCGATGGCGCGCACCGGCGTGCCGGCCGACGCCGCGTAGTCGGTGCCTTTGTGCGCGCGCCATTCGCCGAGGATGGGATGCTTGCGCATCCCGAACACGCTCGAGATACGGCGGAAACTGAGCGGCGCACGCAGGAATGCCGCGCGCAACGAATGCCCCGTGGCGTCGTAGAACTCGGCGCGCCGCGCCCCCTTGGGGGTGAAGCGAAACGCCTGCAACTCCTTGCCGCCGCGCTCGACGCCCGCGGCCAGCACCTCACCCACGCGGGCGCCGCCCTTGGCCGAGCGCGCGCGCTCGAAGACGACCCGCACGCGGTCGCCCTCCTGCAGTTCGCGGCTCATGTCGATGCGATACTCGTAGACGTCGGCGAGCGCCCACGCGAGTTCGGCGCGCGCCGCTTTCGAGAGCATCGCGCCCACGCCGTCGTCGATGGCCTCGTACAGATTCGCGTGCACCACACCGCGCGCCACGACGGTGTCGATGGTCCACGCGATTCGCTCTTCCTCGGCCACCCACCGCGCGTCGCGGCGAGAGAGGTGCAGCACACGGTCCGCTGAGATGCGCAGCGCGATCGTCTCCGCAGGCGCGGAGACGCCCGCCGTCCGCGCGCCGTCGACGGCCACAACGAGGCCGGCGGGGACGCGGCGGTCGTCGATGCCGCCGGCGGCAGCGCGCACCGCGGCGGAGGCGTCGTCACGCGTGAGGTGATGCCGCTGCAGCAGCGCGACGAGGGTCTCGCCGGCGTCGAGCGTGTCGGTCTCGTGCCAGCGCACCGTGACCGGCGTGTGCGCCGCACCGCCGACACCCGGCGGCCGCGCTGCGGGCCAGAGACGAAACGCGGCGGCGGCCCCAAGGGCCACCGCCGCACCGAGACCGAGCGCCGTCGTGCGCGTCGGCGCCACCTGCCGGAGCGTGTCGAACACCTCCTGCATCGGCGCGGAGGTGCCGAGGATTTTTTCCAGGCCGAATTTTTCGTCGAGCTGCTCGCGCAGCGCGCGGTTCTCCACCTCGACCTCGCGGCTGCGCAGCGCCTGCTTCAGCTTGAGATCGAGCTGGTCAAGGTTCACCGGCTTGGTCAGGAAAT
>CAIRBD010000742.1 GCA_903876745.1 uncultured Gemmatimonadota bacterium | reverse complement strand
GGAGGGGAGGGGGAGGGGAGGGGGAGGGACTGGACAGCGGAGGGGGGGTGAGGGCGGTGTTGCTGAACCATCCGCTGAACGTCCCCTCAACCCTCCCCTCAACCCTTCCCTCAACCCTTCCGTGAACCTTTCCCTGAACCCGGCCTTCGCGCGCGCTTAGCCAAAGAGGCGGGTATCGGGTGGCAGAGCTCTGAGTGCGCGCAACGCACCGTGCAGCATGCGTCGAAGTTCGGTGAGCTGTTCGATGCGTTCGTCGGCCAGTTCGTCTCCTAAATACAGCCGGGAGGCGTCGTACCATGTGATCGCTTCGCGAATCGAGCCGGCGGCCATGTCGTAGAATCGCGCGCGATCCATCGGGCGCGAGCGGCCGTAGCCCTCGGCGACGTTCGCGCCGATGGAGGAGACGGAGCGCGTGAGTTGCTCGGTGAGCCCCTGCCACCGCGTGCCGAACTGATGACCACGCACATCGCCGCGCGCCAGGTATGACAGGAAGAGAGCGATGCGATACACGTGGAACTTCCAGATCACATCACCGCGAATGCCGCCCGGCACGGAGATCTCGAATGCCGGCAGCCGAGGATCGAAGAGGACGGGAATGGACATACGGCAGGATGTGGGCCGCGTGAGGGAGTCGCGTCACCGATGCGTCGCAGGTCGGGTCGTTTTGTCTCGACACCGCTCTCCCTCCCCCTGTCCCCTAACCCTCCCCCTCCCCCTTTCCCTCCCCCTCCCCCTATTGAGTGACAATGGAGTTCACCCTCTACAGCGACTTCACCACCGCCGAATGCTACGCCCTCAACGAGCAGATCAACGCGCTCGGCGTGGCCTCGCGGGTGAAGTGGCGTGGTGTGCAGCACGTGCTCGGCCTGCCTTCGCCGATGCGCCTATTCGACCGCCGGGGACAGGACCAGACCGCGGATGAAGTGGAAGTGGTCCGACGGATCGACCCCGCCTTGCCCATCGCGGTGCCGGTCGGTCGCCCCAACTCGCAGAAGGCGATCATCGCGGTGGCCTCGGTGATGCTCAAGGCGTCGGCGCGAGCGACGCCGTTCCGCGACGCCATCTACCGCGCGTATTGGCGCGACGGGGCCGACATCTCCGTGATGGCGGTGCTGCAGGGGATCGCCGACGCGGCCGGGGTGCCGCGCTTCGTCGAGCTCGACCATCCCGACGGCGAGGAGATGACGGAGGAGTGGGATCTCGACTGGGCCACCGAGCGGCTGGGTGGCGTGCCGCGCGTGATCCGCGCCGACGGCAAGATCCTATGGGGCTTCCGGCCGATGCCCGACGCGGAAGCGTTCTTTCAGCGGTGAGCGTCGCGCCAACGCAGGAACACCTCGCGCGACGTTAGCTCGGGCACGTAGCCGAACTCCCGTTTGAGCCGCGCGTTGTCCAACACCGGCCGATAGCGCAGGAAATCCACCTGCTCGGGCCCGTAGCGCGAGAGGCCGAGCGGCTTGAGCACACCGAGCGCTGTCTGCAACAGCCACGCGGGCACGTGCACCGCCCGTTTGCCGAGCAGCCCGGCGATCTCGTCGATCGTGAGCGCGCCGTCGCCGGCGACGTTGAAGATGCCGGTGACCTGCGCGTCGATGGCGCGCACGAGGCAGCCGACCACGTCGCGGTCGTGGATGAACACGAAGGGCGAGTCCGACCCGCGGATGGCGAGCAGCCGGCGGCGCTGGAAGAGCGCGGTGATCTGGTTGTTCACCGTCTCGCCGAGGATGGTGCCGACGCGGAAGATGATCTGTTCGAGCGCGGGATGCTCACGCCGGTACACCGTCAGCATCTCCTCGACGAGGCGTTTGTGCCAGCTGTACGCGAACGTCTCGTTGCCGCGGATCGCGTCCGTCTCGCTGAGCCAGGCCGGGCTGTCGGCGTGATAGCCGTAGGCGGCACCACTCGACGTGACGACCACGCGACGCACGCCGGCGGCGAGGCAAGCCTCGAGCACGTTCCGTGTACCGCCGACGTCCACCGCGTACTCGAACGCCCGCGTGCTCCCCTTGGGCGGCGTGACGATGGAGGCGAGATGCACCACGACCGTCACGTTGTGCGCGCGCAGGATCGCGTCGAGGCCCGCGTCACGCACGTCGTGCCGCACGAACGTCGCGCCATCGGGGATGGCGTCGGGCGCGCGGATGTCCGCGGCGACCACGGCACCGAGCGTGCCGGCACGCACGTGCTCGGCAAGTTCGGAGGTGAGGAGGCGGCCGAGGTAGCCGGATGAACCGGTGATCAGAACG
>CAIRBD010000741.1 GCA_903876745.1 uncultured Gemmatimonadota bacterium | reverse complement strand
GCGCCCGGTCGCCGCCAGCGCACGATGGCGCTCCCCCATCCGAGGGAGAATCGCGGCGCGTACACGCCCAGCGCTTTCGCCGCCAGGAAGTGGCCGAGTTCGTGAACGAACACCACCACGCCGAGCACGATGACCGGCGAGAGATACGCCGCCACCGCTCCTACCCCGGCGATCATCATGCGCGCTCCCGCACGAACGTGCGCGCGGCGGCGTCCGCGGCCAGCAGCGCGATGCGGTCGCCGCCCACCATCCCACCCAGCGCATCCAGCGCCTCGCCGATGCGCGTCGCGATCTGTCCAAACGTCATGCGTCCCTCGAGAAAGAGCGCGACCGCCGTCTCATTGGCCGCGTTGAACACGGCCGGGGCCGCGCCACCGGCACGCCCCGCCGCGATGCCGAATCCCAGCGCCGGGAACGCGTCGTGGCGCACGGGTTCGAACGTGAGCGGGCTCGCCTGCACGGGGTCGAACCGGGGGACCCCGCTGTCCACGACGCGCTCGGGATGGGTGAGCGCATACAGCACCGGCAGTTCCATCGAGGGCACGCCGAGCTGCGCCACGACGGAGCCATCGATGAACTCCACCATCGAATGCACGATGCTCTGCGGATGCACCACCACCTCGATGCGGTCGTACGGCACGCCGAACAGGAAGTGCGCCTCGATCACCTCGAGCGCCTTGTTGGCGAGCGTCGCGCTGTCCACGGTGATCTTCTTCCCCATCGACCACGTGGGATGGTTCAGCGCGTCGGCGACCGTCGCGCCGGCGAGGCGCGCGGCGTCCCACGTCCGGAACGGTCCGCCGCTCGCGGTGATCACGAGCCGACGTACGTCCGAGGGCGCGTGGTCGCCGAGGCATTGCAGGATCGCCGAATGTTCGGAATCCACGGGGACGATCTCGCCGCCGCCGCGCGCCGCCGCCTCCGCGACGAGCTCGCCCGCCACGACGAGCGACTCCTTGTTCGCGAGGGCCACGCGCTTTCCCGCCTCGAGCGAGGCGAGCGTGGCGTCGAGCCCCGCTGCGCCGACGACCGCGTTGATCACCACATCCACATCGTCGCGCGTGGCCGCTTCCACGAGCGCGTCCGTCCCGCGCGCCCACGCGTCGCGTCCGCCGGTCCCCGTGACGAGCCCGACGAACGCCGGCGACCACGCGGCCTCCTGCTCGGCAAGCAGCGCGGCGTTGGCGTGGGCCGTCAGCGCCACCACGCGAAACCGGTCGCGCTGACGCGCGAGCACGCGCAGCGCGGTCGTGCCGATGGAGCCGGTGGACCCGAGAATCGCCACGCCCGGCCGCATCGAAGAGTCGCCCGCGCTCGCGCCGACGCCGCTCACCGCGGTGCCGGGACGAGCAGCCAGCTCAGCAGCACGTACGCGACGGGGAGCGCGAACAGCAGCGAATCGACGCGGTCGAACATGCCGCCGTGCCCGGGGATCAGATGCGAACTGTCCTTCACGCCCGCCTGCCGCTTGACCATCGATTCCACGAGGTCGCCCACCTGCGCCACCACGCTCATCACGATGCCGAACACCACCGCGACCCACGGCGTCAGCGTGACCATCGCATAGGCCGGCAGCGCGAGGCGCGCGTACGCCACGCTGATCACGATCGCCACCGCCACGCCGCCCACGGCACCCGCCACCGTCTTCCCGGGGCTCACCGTGGGCATGAGTTTGCGCACGCCGAGCCACTTGCCGAAGAAGAAGGCGCCGGAATCCGTCCCCCAGGTGAGCAGCAGCGGGAACGCGAGGAGCGACGCGCCGGCACCGGCGCCGATCACGTACGGGTGGTAGCGCAGCGCGTAGGCGAAACTCAGCATCCCGCCCGTATACACGATCCCGAGCAGCGTGCTGCCGACCGCTTCGATGGGACGCCCGGCCGAACCGCGCAGGAAGAGCGCGACCGTCAGGAGTTCGAGGACGACCAGCATCAGCCACGCCACGGGCGGCACCCACAAGCCGAGCTGGCTCGCGTGGACGAGCAGCGGGACCAGCGCGGCGAGCACGACGCCATGCGCGTGCAGCGGCCGCTGCCCCGTCTCGCGCGCCGCGAGGAAGAACTCGTGCGCCGCGAGGGCCGACGCCACCGAGAGCAGCGCGGCGAGCGCGGCGCCTCCCGCCAGCCCGATCGCCACGACGGCGGGGGCGGCGACGACCGCGAACGCCACGCGCTTGGCGAACTCAGTCACAGGATGTACCGGCGGGCGGGCGGACGGACGAGACGCTCAGACCGCGACGCGGCCGAAACGACGGTCGCGATTCTGGTAGTCGAGGATCGCCTCGTACAGGTCGCGCCGGCCGAAATCGGGCCAGAGCACGGGCGAGATGAACAGCTCCGTGTACGCGACCTGCCAGAGGAGGAAGTTCGAGATGCGCTGCTCGCCCGACGTCCGGATCAGCAGGTCAGGATCGGGGCAGTCGGCCGTGAACAGCTTCGCGGCGAACGCCGCGTCGTCGATCTGGTCGGGCGCGATGCGTCCCGCCGCCACGTCCTCGGCCAGCAGGCGCGCCGCGCGCACCAGTTCGGCCCGCGAGCCGTACGAGATGAACAGGTTGAGGCGCAGCTTGCTGTTGTGCGCGGTCTGCCGCATCACGCGGTCCACCGCGGCCGCGGCCGGCGGCGTGAGCCGCGAGAGTTCGCCGAGCATGCGCACCTGCACGCCCTGCGCGTCCAGTTCGTCGGCTTCCTTCTGGATGTATTCCTCGAGGAGCGACATCAGCGCCGACACCTCGCCGGCGGGACGCTGCCAGTTCTCCTGCGAGAACGCG
This sequence comes from uncultured Gemmatimonadota bacterium, assembly GCA_903876745.1. GTDB lineage: Bacteria > Gemmatimonadota > Gemmatimonadetes > Gemmatimonadales > Gemmatimonadaceae > Fen-1231. The sequence goes on along the minus strand of CAIRBD010000741.1, from coordinate 1,484 downwards.
AACAGCGACAGCACGTCCACGCCCGCCTCGATCGCCCCTTCGACCACCTCGCGCACCGACTTCATCCCGCTGCGGTGGCCGAGCGGCCGCGGCAGCATCCGTTCACGCGCCCACCGTCCGTTGCCATCCATGATGATGGCCACGTGCCGGGGGATCGCGCCGTGCTCGCGGAGCTGCTCGAGCAGGTCGGAGGCGAGGGAGGTCGACAACGTCAGACTTCCATGATCTCGGCTTCTTTGGCCTTCATCAGCGCGTCGACCTTGGCGATGAACTCGTCGTGCAGCTTCTGGAGTTCCTTCTCCGCGTGCTTCACGTCGTCCTCGCTCACGCCGTCGAGCTTCTTGAGGAAATCGCGCGAGTGCGTGCGCGCGTGGCGCACCGCGATGCGGCCGTCCTCGGCATACTTGTGCAGGACCTTCACGAGGTCCTTGCGGCGCTGTTCGTTCATCGCCGGCAACGGCACGCGGATCACGCCGCCGTTGATCGCCGGGTCGAGGCCGAGGTCGGACTCGCGGATCGCCTTCTCCACGGCCTTCACCTGCGACTTGTCGAACGGCGTCACGAGGAGCACGCGCGGCTCCGGCGCCGACACCTGCGCGCACTGGTTCATCGGCAGGAACGAGCCGTACATCTCGACCTTGATGATGTCGAGCATGGACGGGTTCGCCTTGCCCGAGCGCACCGTCGTGAACTCACGCTTCGCCGCGTCCACGCCCTTCTCCATCGCGGCGCGGCAGTCCTTCGAGATCGTCTGGATCGTCGTCATGATACGAGGGTCCCCACCCGTTCGCCGCGGATCGCCTTGAGCACGGTGCCGGGCTTGTTGATGTTGAGTACGATCAACGGGAGCTTGTTCTCCTTGCACAGCGTGATGGCCGTCTGGTCCATCACCGCCAGCTCGCCGTGCATCACCTCACGATAGCTGATGTTCTTGTACCGCTTGGCGTCGGGCGTCGTCTTGGGATCGGCGTCGTACACGCCGTCGACGCTCGTCGCCTTGATGATCACGTCGGCCTTGATCTGGATGCCGCGCAGGACGGCCGCCGTGTCGGTGCTGAAATACGGATTGCCCGTCCCCGCCGCGAAGATCACGGCGCGCCCCTTCTCGAGGTGGCGCATCGCGCGGCGCCGGATGAACGGCTCGGCGAGCTCTTCCATACGGATCGCCGTCATCACCCGCGTGTCGAGTCCTTCGCGCTCCATGATGTCCTGGAACGCGAGGGCGTTGATGACCGTGCCGAGCATCCCCATGTAATCGGCGCTCACCCGGTCCATCCCCATCTTCGAGATCTGCGACCCGCGCACGATGTTGCCGCCGCCGATCACCATCCCCACCTGCACGCCCAGCTCGGCGATGGCCTTGATCTCCCGAGCGAAACGGGTGATCACCTGGAAATCGAACCCCGACCCCTGCCCTCCGGCGAGCGCCTCGCCGGAGAGCTTGAGCAGCACGCGCGGATACTTCATCGCCGGCGCGGCTTTCT
>CAIRBD010000740.1 GCA_903876745.1 uncultured Gemmatimonadota bacterium | reverse complement strand
GTGGAGACGCGCCTCTCCGTCGCGCCGGGGGCCGACGTGCGTCAGGGCGCGACCGGCGCGCTCTCCTCGCAACGATATGCCGCGGTCGTGGTGCTCGATTCCAGTGCGTCGTCGTTCGGCGCCTTGCTCGGTACATTCGTGCGGAGCGGCGGTGGCCTCGTGCTCGCCGCCGAGGCGGCCGACGCCGCGCCACTGCGCGCGCTCTCGCCAGGGCGCGCCGCCGTGCACGAGCCGAGCGCGACGCTCTCGTTCGATGCGGCGGCACCGCTGCGCTCGCTCGCGCGGCGACCGCTGACTGCGCTGCGCGACGACGCGGTCATCCTCGAGCGAAGCGGTGCGAACATCACGGCGGCCGCACGACGTGAGGGCGTGGGGCGCGTCGTGCAGATCGCCTATGAGGACACGTGGCGGTGGCGCATGGAGGGTGGCGATGACGGCGTCGTGGCGCATCGTGCCTGGTGGACGCGCACGGTGGGCGCCGCGGTCTCCGCGCTCGCGCCCGCACCGTTCACGGCCGCGGGCGCCGAGGGAGCGCCGTACGCGCGGCTCGTGGACGCGCTGGGCGCGCCGTCCGCTGCGACGACCACTGACGGGCCGCGCCGGCTCCCCACTTGGCTTCTCCCGCTCCTCTGCGTGATCTTGCTCGTGGAATGGGGTTCACGTCGCACCCGTGGGGCACGATGACTGTCGCCTTCATCTCGCACGCTGACTGTGGCCGGCACGACACCGGATGGAATCATCCGGAGCACGTGGGGCGCCTGCGCGCCATCCCGCGCGCCATCGGGCGCGACGCCGATCTCTTCCCCGTCCTCGACCATCGCGAAGGGCGGCACGCGACGGTGGACGAACTCGCGCTGGCGCATGACGTCGCGTACATCGAGACTGTTCGGGAAGCATCGGCGAGCGGCGGCGCGCGCTTCGACGCCGACACCGTGGCGAGCGAGGGGTCGTGGGACGCGGCCACCGCGGGCGCCGGGTGTGTACTCGACGGCGTGGACCTCGCGCTCGCGGGCACCGCGACGCGCAGTTTCTGCGCCGTGCGCCCGCCGGGCCATCACGCGCTGCGCGCGTCGGCGATGGGGTTCTGCTTCTTCGGCAACGTGGCCATCGCGGCGCACTACGCGCGCCGTACGAAGGGACTCGACCGCGTGCTGATCGTGGACTGGGACGTGCACCACGGCAACGGCACGCAGGCGCTCGTCGAGGACGACGCGGACATCCGGTTCATCTCGATGCATCAGTGGCCGTGGTATCCCGGCACCGGCGCGCGCGACGACCGCGGGCCGCACGGCAACGTCTGGAACCTGCCGCTCGCGGCGGGGCTCCCGCGCGAGACGTACGTGGGTGCACTGCTGGGTGCCGTGGACGTGGCGACGCAGGGCTTCACCCCCGACCTCGTGCTCATCTCCGCAGGGTTCGACTCGATGGCCGGCGATCCGCTCGGCGGGTTCACGCTCGAGATCGAGGATTTCGAACGGCTCACCCGTGAGATCGCCGAACGCGCCGATCAGTGGTGCGGTGGGCGGGTGGTGAGCGCGCTCGAGGGTGGCTACGCGCCTGAACGGCTCGGCGCCGTGTCGCTCGCGCACATCAAAGCGCTGTTGTAGAGATCAGCGGCCGTGCATCGCAGAGAATTCCTCGTCACCTCGACGCTCGGTTCGCTCGGCGTCCCGCACCTCACTTTCCCGACCATGACTGACACGCGCTCCGACGCGCCCGCGCGCGCGACCCGCAAGATCCTCATCGCCGGTGGCGGCTTTCACACGGCGTTCATCCGCTACATGGCGGCGCTCACCGGCAAAGCGCGCCCGCGCATCTGCTACCTGCCCACGGCGTCGGCCGACAGCCGGGAGAACACGCTGGCGTTCTTCGAGTATTGCGCGCCGCTCGAGGTGGAACCGCACGTCCAGAACAGCTTCATCGAGAGTCTCTCGCAGACGCAGGGCTGGGACGAGGTGCTCCTTTCGATGGACGCGATCGTCGTGTCGGGCGGGAACACCCTCAACCAGCAGGCCATCTGGAAGGCGCAGGGCATCGACGCGGTGCTGCGCGAGGCGTGGGAACGCGGCATCGTGCTCGGCGGCGCGAGCGCGGGGTCGCTCTGTTGGTTCGAGGAGGGCACCACCGATTCGCGTCCGAAAGCGCTCTCCATCGTGCAGTGCCTCGGCTTTCTGAAAGGCAGCCATTCGCCGCACTACGACGCCGAGGCTGGACGCCGACCGTTGTACCACAAGCTCATCGGCTCGGGGGAGATGAAACCCGGCTATGCGTGCGACAATGACGCGGGCATCTATTTCGAGAACGACGCGGTGAAGCGTGTGGTCAGCACGCGCGACGGCGCAAAGGTGTACCGCGTGCACGTCGTGAACGGCGCGGTGGTGGAGACGGTGCTGGAGCCGGAACGGATCGGGTAGCGCGTCGCGCGCTACGGTACCACGCGGATCTCCTGCCGCGAGATCACGGAGTCGCCCGCCCCCATCAGCTGCACCGCGTACGTTCCGGGCGTCGCGAACACCGCGCGCGCGTCGAATGTCTCTCCCACCCGGATCAACTTCAGCGCCGGCTCCGTGCGCACCTGCGAGGGCGGCAGCGTGTAGCCGTCTTTCGCCACGGTGGTCCACGTGACCGTAGCGTCGCCGTGCACCACGCGGATGAAGTCGGAGGAGCCCTGCACGGCGATCATCAGGAACCGCAGCCGCTGCGGTACGCCGGCGCGCATCGTCATCGGCGGCGGCGCGTGTGAGCCGTTGAGCAAGTCCGAGTTGCCCACCTTGATCGTGTCGTTCGAGATCACGAACAGGTGATCGCTCTCGGGATGGTACGATTCCCCGGGTTCGATGACCAGCAACGGCGCGAACAGCCCCCGCGCCATCTGACGCAGGTCGTCCACATGCGTGTGGTACATGAACGTCCCCGCGCGCGGCGGCGTGATGCGCACGAGGAACGAATCGCCGGGCGCGATCATCGGCGCGAGGTGATTGCGCGTGCCGCTCAGCCCGGCCACGCCGTCGTAGTAGCTCTCGAGTTCGAGGCCGTGCCAATGCACCGTCGTGGCTTCCGGTGACCGGTTCAGCACGCGGATGCTCGTGGGCTCGCCGCGATGCAGCACGATCACCGAGCTCGCTCGCGGCACGGAGTCGCGGGCGGGCGGCTGCGCGCCCTCCTGCAGCACGTAGGCGAAGCGCCCCGACCGGCCAACAGTGGTCGAGTCCGATTGCACGAAGAGGCGCAACTGCCGCTTCGCATCGGCGACGCGCACGCCCTCCTTCTTGGGCTTCACACTGATCGCCATCATCAGGCCGCCCATCCCCGTCATCGCGTGGTCCATCGCCATCGTCATCGGTTCGCCGCGCTGATACAGCGCGAGGCGTTCGCCCGGCGACGGCCGTGCGTCGCCGATCACGGGGTTCGGCGTGACGTGCCCGTTGAGGTGGCAGTGGAACGCCCAGTTGCCGGGGCGGTCCGGACTCCACGTCATCGACATCGTCGAGCCCGCCGTCACCGCCTCGGTCACGACCATCCGGCGGTCGCCGCGCGCGAACACGGTGTCGACGAGCGAATCGCCCCGCGCATCCACGCGAAAGTAGAAGCCGTGCAGGTGCAAGGGATGCAGGTCGATCGACGCGTTCACCAGGCGCCAGCGCACCGTATCGCCGGCGGTGAAGTGGAGACGCTCGGTGTACGGCCACGGCCGGCCGTTGATCGTGAACAGAGCGTTCAGCACGATCGGCACGCCCGCGTCCGTCGTATCGGGCGCCCACGTCGCCATCACGAACACGCGGTCGATGGGGCGCGCGGGGGCGTTGGCGCTGTCCACGACGATCGCGCCGTTGAGCTGGCTGTCCCATGCGGCCCGACGCTTGAACTTCGTGCCCGGCGCCGACGCCCAGTAGTAGAACGTCCCAGCGGGGCCGGCCTCGAACTCCACCGAGCGCTCCGCGCCGGGCGCGAGCACGAGGGAATCGCTCGGCACGCGATCGCGCGAGGCGAGCCCGTGCACAGCCAGCGTGGTCTTCGACGTGTTGCTCACCGTCGCGCGGATCGTGGTGCCGGTGCGCACCCTGATGTACGGGCCGGGGTTCTGCGCGGGCCGCCCGCGCTCCGCGAATGCGAGCGCGCGAACCCCCGGCTTGTCCACGCCGAGCGGGTGCCAGTTCCCCTCGCGGATCTCGAGGGCCAGCGTGAGCGTGGTGCCGTCGAGCGTGCCGGCGCGGGCGAGATTGTCGTTCAGCGCGATCTCGTCGGTCGGCGCTCGCGTAGGCGAACGGAATGCGGGCGTGGCTCCGCGCGTCGTCGCGATGCCGGCAACGACCGCGACGAGTGCAACGGTCGTTGCTCGGGCGACGCTCACGGTCGCGTGCCGGGCGACGGGGCCGTCGCCACGCCCACACGCCGCAACAGCGCCTGCCATCGCGGATCGGGGCGCAGCGTATCCCAGACCCGTTCGGACGTCGCGAGGTAGATCGGCCAGATCTCGCCGGCATCCGTCGCACGATCGAGTGCAGACAGCGCGTCCGAATACCGCCCCACGGCGATGTAGCCGAAGGCGAGCGCCGTCTCCCCCATCCAGGGCCTCGGGTGCGCCGCTTCCAGCTCGCGAACCACGCGCCGCGCCGGCTCGATGTCGCCCGCGTTCGCGAGTTGCAGACTGCTCACGCCGCTCCACGGCGGGAACGGAGGCATTCGCTTCGCAGAGCGACGCGCCTCCGCCGTGTCACCGGCCATGAGGAATGCCTCCGCCGTATTGAGCGCGACGGCGCCCGCCGACGAATCCAGCTCCACGGCGCGATGCGCCTCGGCGAGCGCCTGCGGGTACTTCTTCTCCTGCGCGAGGAGCATCGAGAGCCACGCGGAGATGACGCCGGAACTGGGATCGAGTGCCTTGGCGCGTTCCCACTCCGTCATCGTCCGTGCAAAGTCGCCCTTGGCGTAGAGGAACCGTCCGTATTGCAGGCGCGTCTCCGCGTCGCCCGGCTCGAGCGCGATGGCACGTGCGTACTCGACGTCCGACGAATCCCAGCGCAGCGCGTGCATGTACATCATCGCGCGCGCGGCGTGCGCGCGCGCCAGCGTGCTGTCGATGGCGAGCGCGCGGCCGGCGGC
>CAIRBD010000739.1 GCA_903876745.1 uncultured Gemmatimonadota bacterium | reverse complement strand
TAGCCCACGCGCAGCACGCGCAGCTCGAATGAGCCGGCCGGCACATTGCGCAGGGTATAGCGCCCTTCCGCGTTCGTTACGGTGAACGAGTTCGTGCCGATCACGATCACGCGAACATCGCTGATCGGTCCCTTCGTGTCCTCTCCGGTGACGCGTCCCGTGATCGTGCCCTGGGCGCGGGCCGCTTGCGCGGCGCCGAGCAGCAGAACGAACGATCCGAGCATCACACGACCAAGAAAGCGTCGAGCAGCTGCGGTCATCCTGTACTCCGTGGTGGGTGGGGTGAACCACGGTCACGCGCCGATGGCTCAGTGAGGCGGCGCGGGACGTTGAAACAGTGCAACAACCAGGTATCAAACTTCGGTGTTCCGCTAGAGGTTCCTAGACGTTCGCCTCCGTGCCGATTACCCTCTCGGGCCAAGGCGCGTCACAATCCGCGCGAACCCGGCGATCTCCGTAGATCTTCGGATGCGGACAGCCACGGCGCAGCCGACGAATGCTGACCGGTTTCGTGCGATATCGAGGGACATTCTGTCCGTCCCGACCGGCCCTCCGACGCCGCGTTCGAGAGCGAATCGAGCGACGCCCGCGACCGCGACCGCTCGGCCGCGATCGTCGCCGCATCAGCGAGCGACCCGATGCCGGCCAGCGACGCAGCGCCCGTGACGCGATGCGCCCGCTCCGACAGCGGCGCGCAGGCCGTCGTGCTGGCCAGCAGGAACATGAGCCCGAAACACCCTGCGGATCTCGTTGTCACATCCCACCTCCGGTTGCCCGGAGTACCGCAGGGTTTGCACCACACCGCGCTCCTGACCTAAGTTCTTGCGGTACTGCCACTTCATCGGCCGCTGCCGGGCCGGAGGTCACCGCACCGTGTCATCCCGCGTCGCCGCGCCGGCGCCGGGTGTCGCAGTCCGCGTCTCTCCGGCCCGCCTGGCGCCTCACCCCGAAGGCCGCGCTCCGCGCGAGGATGCCGCATGTCTGCCGACGTCATCGACTACAAGATCATCGGGGATGACCTGCAAGGGGTGATCATCACGCTCGACCCGGGTGAGGCCGTGATGGCCGAGGCCGGCGCGATGATGTACATGCAGGACGGGATCACGATGCAGACGACGCTCGATCCCAACAGCGAGGGGCACGGGCTCTTCACCAAGCTCGTCGGCGCGGGCAAGCGCATGCTCGCCGGCGAGTCGTTCTTCATCACGCTCTTCGGGAACGCGGCGACCGCGCGCCGCGACGTGGCGTTCTCGGCGCCCGTCCCCGGCAAGATCTTCGTGGCCGACCTCAAACAATGGGGCGGCGAACTCATCGCGCAGAAAGATGGCTTCCTCTGCGCGGCACGCGGCACCAACCTCGACATCGCCTTCACCAAGAAGATCGGCGCGGGGTTCTTCGGCGGCGAAGGGTTCATCCTGCAGCGCTTCTCGGGCGACGGGCTGGTGTTCCTGCACGCCTGCGGCGCGCTCGTGCAGATGGACCTCAAACCCGGCGAACAGCTGCGCGTGGACACGGGCTGTCTCGTCGCATTGCAGAACACCGTCGACTACGACATCCAGATGGTGCCGGGCATCAAGACGGCGCTCTTCGGCGGCGAAGGGCTCTTCTTCGTGCAGCTCACCGGGCCGGGACGCGTCATCCTGCAGACCCTTCCCTTCTCACGGCTCGCCGATCGCATCGTCGCGTCGGCGCCATCGATGCGCGGTCGCCGCCGCGAGGAAGGCAGCGTGCTCGGTGGACTCGGCTCACTGATCGACGGCAACCAATAGAACGCGACGGCGCAGCCACGCGCCGCTCCCCGCTTCGCACTCACCTCCCGACGCCTTCCCGATGCGCACACGCCCCACGGTCTCCACCATCCTCGCCGCACCGATCCTCGCCGCCGCGCTCTACGCGGGCGCGCGCCCGCTCGGGTCGCTCCCGCCGTTGGGGCGGTTCCTCGACCCGGTGCACGGCGTGTGGGCGGTGGCTGCGCGCGCCGAACTCCCCACCGAGGCCGCTGCGCGCATCCCGGGACTCACCTCCGCCGTCGACGTGCGCTACGACGACCGCGGCGTGCCGCACGTGTTCGCGAAGAGCACCGACGATGCCTACCGTGCGCTCGGCTACGTGCACGCACGCGACCGGCTCTTCGAGATGGAGATGCAGACGCGCGCCGTGGCCGGCACGCTGAGCGAGCTCGCGGGCGCGCGCGCCCTGCCGCTCGACCGGCAGGCGCGTGGGCAGGCGCTCGCGTGGTCGGCCGAGCAGTCGTTCGCCAAGGTCGATCCCGCATCGCTCGCCGGCCGCGCGATGGCGTCGTATGCCGACGGCGTGAACGCCTTCATCGATCACATGACGCCGGCCGACGTGCCGTTCGAGTATCACCTGCTCGGCCGCACGCCCATGCGGTGGCTCCCCGTGTACACCGCCTACCTGCAGGCGCGCATGGGACTCACGCTCGCGTACAGCGAGGGCGAGTTGCAGCGCGCCGAGGTGGAGGCGCTCGTCGGCAAGGTCGCGGTGGCGCAGCTCTTTCCGGAGAATGCGCCGATCCAGGAGCCCATCCAGCCCAACGGGCAGCACGCACCGCGCGCGGATTTCGCGCCCCTCGCGCCACCGGCCGCCACCGACAGCGCCAAACTCGCGCTCGCGCTCGGGCTGGAGCGTGCCGTGACGCTCGCCGCGAACGAACGTCCCGACGGCGAAGTGGTCGTCGGCAGCAACAACTGGGCGGTGTCGCCGCGCCGTTCCGCCAACGGCCACGCGCTGCTCGCCGGCGATCCGCATCTGGCGCTGTCGATGCCGTCGGTGTGGTACGAGGCCCACATCATCGTGCAGGATTCGCTCGACGCGTACGGCGTCACCTTCGCGGGATCGCAACTCGTCGCCATCGGATTCAACCGCGACGTGGCGTGGACGGAGACGAACACCGGCGCCGACGTCGCCGATTACTACGTGGAGACGGTGGACGACGCCGCGCATCCCACCACGTACAAGCTCGACGGCGCGTGGAAACCGCTCGTGCAGCGCGTGGAGACGTACCGCGGCAAGGGCGGCGAGACGATCGGCGTGGACACCATCTATCACACGCACCGCGGCCCGATGATGAAGGCGGGCACGCGGTGGATCTCGCGGCGCTGGCTCGTCACGGAATCGTCGGTCGCCCCCGTGCTCGAGACGTTCCGGCATACGAACAGCGCCAAGTCGGTGCAGGACGTGCTCGCCGCGTGGGAGCCGTACGCCGTGCCCGCGCAGAACGTCTTGAGTGCTGACCGCGGCGGGCACATCGCCATCCGCTCCACCGGATACTACCCCGTACGCCCGGCGAGCCATCCCACGGGTGACGTGCTCATCGACGGCAGCCTGAGCGCGAACGACTGGCAGGGCTTCCGTCCGCTCGCACAGTATCCGCAGGCCGTGGACCCGGCCCAGGGCTATCTCGCCTCGGCCAATCAGCAGCCCAAGGACCCGAAGGTCGAT
>CAIRBD010000738.1 GCA_903876745.1 uncultured Gemmatimonadota bacterium | reverse complement strand
CCGCTCGCCGCGCAGCACACCACGCTGCGCGTGAGCGCGGTACGCCCCGAGTCGCTGCTCGCGCGCGGCTTCGACGTGGTGGGCTCGGATCGCGGGGGAGTGCTCGTCGTGGCCGATGCGCGCGACCGCGCGCGCCTCGCGCAGCTCGGGTGGAGCGGCGCGCCCGTGACGCGCACGCCGTCCATCACGCTCGGCGGCGCCACGAGCACGCTGCCGTTCCGCGACTTCGACGACCCAACGCGCGGCGTGCGCGCGTTCCTCGATTCGCTCGCCCGCGTGAACGCGAAGGTGACGGTCGACACGATCGGCGTTTCCTACGAGAAGCGTCCGATGCTCGCCGTGAAGATCGGCCCCAAAGGCGACAGCCCGTCGCGTCCGAACGTGCTGTTCGTGGCCACGTACCATGCGCGCGAATGGGGTGCGACGGAGATGGCGCTGCGGCTCATCACGTATCTCGCGACCACGCAGAACACGCGGGTGGATTCGCTGCTGCAGGCGCGCGACATCTGGGTGGTCCCGGTGGCGAACCCGGACGGCTACGAGTTCACCTTCACGACCGATCGCCTGTGGCGGAAGACGCGCTCGCCGCAGGCCGGCGGCGCGGTGGGGGTGGACATGAACCGCAATCATCACGGCGACTGGGGGCTCGACGACAGCGGCTCGTCGCCCGATCCGCAGTCGGAGATCTATCGCGGCCCGAGCGCGGCGTCGGAGAGCGAGACGCGCAGCATCGAGGCGTTCAGCGCCGCGCACCCTCCGGTGGTGGCCATGAGTTATCACACGTACGCCGGACTGCTGATGTGGGCGCCCGGCGATGTGTACGGACAGGTCACGGCCGACCTGCCGGTGTATCAGGCCATCGCCGGCACCAACGCGAAGAGCGTGGTGATCGATCACCTGCCCAATTCGTCGCGCACCTTCTATTCACCCGGACAGTCGTGGGAGCTCTACACGACCAACGGGGATTTCACCGACTATTCGGCCACCGCGTTCGGCGCGATCTCGCTGACGACCGAACTCTCGAGCGGCTACGGGACGAACGGCTACTACGGGTTCGAGTTCCCGGCCGATACCGCGCAGTTGCAGCAGCTGTTCAGCGACAATCTCCCGTTCGCGCTCGACCTCATCGAGAGCGCACGCGACCCGGCGGCGTATTACAGCCCGACGCTGGCACGCCGACCGGCGCAGGTGCAGCTGGAGTCGATCTCACCGGAGGTTCGCCTGACGGTGCCGGCGGCGATGGCCAGCGGCGCGGCGCTCTCCGCCCCGACGTCATTGAGTTTCCGGCTCGACAGCATGGGGGGTGCGCGCTACTTCCGTCGACTCATCGCGAGCGCCGGCGTGCGCCCCCAGCAGGTGCGCGTCACCGCCGGCGGCGCGAGCCAATCGTTCACGGCGCTCGCGTACGGTGGCGCCGAGGCGACCGACACGGGGTGGACGCTCACCAACTTCCGCCGCGATTCCACGGCGGCGGCCGTGGGGAAGTTCGCGTGGCGCACGGCGCAGTCCGGCGAGCTGCGCTCGCCCGCGATCAAGGTGCCTGCCGGTGTCGACACGGTGTCGGTGCTCTACTGGACGCAGTACTCCGGCAGTGGATTCGACGAACTCCCCGACGGGAAGATTCGCGTGTCCACGGATGGCGGCGTGACCTTTGCCGTGGTGGGACGCGTGCAGGGCTACGCGCCGGTGTGGTATCCCGAGCGCGTGACGGTGGGCGGCGTGGCGGGGAAGAGTCTCATCGTGAGTTTCGCGAGCGAACTGCTCGTGTGGACGATCGACGAGGTCAGCGTGGTCGCGCACGGGGCCGTGCAGTCGACGCTGCCGACGCCGCCGGTGGTGCTGCAGCCGTCCGAGAATCCGGTGAAGCGCGGCGCTGTCTGGTTCCAGTGGCCCTTCGGCTCCGACGCGGGCGACCTGCGGGCGTATGACATCACCGGGCATCTCGTGTGGAAGTCGTCGGTGAGCGACGGCGGTCCGGTGAAGTGGGACCTCGCCGCCGCGCGGCTCCCGAACGGCGTGTATGTGGTGATCGCGCGCAGCGGCGGCAAGACGCAGCGCCTCAAGTTGTTCGTGACGAGGGACGGCCGATGATCCTCGGACTGGGTTTCGATCTCGTGGAGATCGAGCGCGTGGAGCGCCTGATCGCCAACAAGGGCGCGCGCGCACTCGACCGGCTGTTCTCGGCCGACGAGGTGGCGTACGCGATGGCGCGCGCGCGGCCGGCGATGCATCTCGCCGCCCGGCTCGCCGCCAAGGAGGCGACGTTCAAGGCGCTCACGGGCACCGATGACGCGCGCCTGATCGGATGGCGCGATGCTGAGGTGGTGCCGCGCGACGGGCACGGCCCCATCCTGCGGTTGACCGGCCGCGCGGAGGCGCGTGCGGCGGAACTCGGCGTGCGTCGCACGCTGCTCACGCTCACGCACACCGACACCACGGCGGGCGCGGTGGTGATTCTCTCGGCGGGCGAGTAGCGCCTGCGGCTGTAAGCCGACTAGCTTACGAGCATATGGTGCTGAGAATCATTCTCAACGGATTTCTTGCCGCGTCGGCACTCCTCGCCACGCCGCTCGCGCAGGGCTCGCAGGAGCCGCCGGCCAAGCGGCTCTCGTCCATCGTGGGCGTCGCCGTGGAAGAGTACGCCAAGGGGATCGATGCGAACGGGCGTCTGATCTCGGCCACGGAACTCGAAGAAGCGACCGGTTTTTTGCGGGACGCAAAGGATGTGGCGGGACGCCTCACCTCGCCCAACGCCGACGCCATTCGCGTGCTGTTGGATTCGCTCGTCTCGTCGGCCGTGCGCCACGCGACGCCGGCGCAGCTGCTCGCCATCCAGAAGAAACTCGGTGCCGCGCTCGGTACCGACGGCGCGCTCGATCTCCCCACGCGAACGGTGGATCGTGCGATCGGGCGAGCGATCTATGAACAGAAGTGCGTGCTGTGCCACGGCCCCACGGGCGCGGGTGACGGTCCGCAGGCCAAGCAGAACACGACGGTGACGCCGGCCATCGGCACCGCCGCGTTCATGCACGGCGTGACGCCGGCCTTCGCATACCGCGTGGTGTCGGTCGGTCTGCCGAACACGAACATGGTGGCGTGGGCGTCGGTGCTCTCGCCTGATGAACGCTGGGCGG
>CAIRBD010000737.1 GCA_903876745.1 uncultured Gemmatimonadota bacterium | reverse complement strand
GTGATGCCGTCGCTGAAATACTCGTTGTCGGGATCGCCGCTCATGTTGGTGAACGGCAGCACGGCGACGGTGGCGCTCGCCGGCTCGGATGGCACCGGAGTCGGCGCAGGCGCCACCACCGCCACCGCAGCCACGCCGCCGGAAGCGGCCGCCGCTTCGAGTGCATCGACCACCGCCGACGCGCTGCCGGGCCGGTCGAGCGGATCCTTGCCGAGGCACTGCATCACGATCGTCGCGAGCGAAGGCCCGATGGTCGTCGTATGGGTGCCGATCGGCTTGGGCTGTTCCGTGAGATGCGCCGTCACCAGTGCGTGCGCCGTCTTACGCTCGGCGAACGGATGCTGGCCGGCGAGCAGTTCGTACGCCATCACACCGAAGGCGTAGAGATCGGCGCGGAAGTCGACGTCGGGATCGCCCGCCGCCTGCTCGGGTGCCATGTATGCCGGTGTGCCCACCGCCATCCCCGCCTGCGTGATGGTGGCGCCACCCGCCATCGTCGAGGCCGCACTGATGGCGCGCGCCACGCCGAAGTCGGCGACCATCGCCGTTCCCTCGGAAAGGAGCACGTTCTCGGGCTTGATGTCGCGGTGCACGATCCCCTGCTTGTGCGCATAACTCAGCGCCTTCGCCACGTCGCGCAGGATGCCCTGGGCTTCGCCCGCGCTCATCGGGCCTGCCTTGAGCCGGTGGCGCAGCGACGCACCACTCACGAACGGCATCGTGTAGTACGGCAGGCCATCGACATCGCCCGCGGCGAGCAGCGGTACGATGTGCGGATGCTGCAGCCGCGCCGCGAGCCGGATCTCGCGTTCGAACCGGTCGGCGCTCACGCCGGCACCGAGTTCGGGCGAGAGGAGCTTCACGACTACTTTCCGCCCGAGCCGCGTATCCTCGGCGACGAACACCCGCGACATCCCGCCGCCGCCGAGTTCGCGCTCGATGGCATAGGCGGCACCGAGGGCGCGCTGGAGTCGCTCGCGCACGTCTGTCATCGCGTCACCACGCCGCGATCTTCTCGAGCAGCGCCACCGCACGCGGATCCTTGCGCATGCGGTCGAAGCGCTCGCTCAGCCCGTAGATGTAGGTCCAGCCGTCGTGCCCCTCGATGCTCTCCGCCAGCAACTTCACGGCCTGCTCGTGATCACCGAGTTCCCAGAGCGTGGCGGCCACGACGCCAAGGGTCGGCATGCGCCCGCCGCTGCCGGCGCGCATCTGCTCGAGCAGGGCGCGCGCCTTGGCCACGTTCCCCGCGCGCGCGTAGGCGTAGGCGAGAATGCCGTGCGTTTCCGTGGCCGGCGCGGGGGGGAGCAGCGCCACCCGGCGCTCCATGATCGCGACGGCGTCGGATGCTCGGCCAAGGGCGATGAGCGCGTTCGCGCGTGTGTCCCAGTTGAGCGCGTACGTGGAGTCGAGTTCGACGGTCCGTCGCGTGTGCGCCTCACCGTCTGCGTCCCGCCGCTCGGCGAGCAAGACCTGCGACTCCCAGACGCGGGCGATCAGCGATACCGGTTCGAGTTCGATCGCCTTCGCGATGCGCTGATGGGCCGAGGCGAAGTCCTTCTTTTCGGAAGCGAGCAGTCCCCACCAGCCCCAGGCGGTGGCGAGCGTGGAATCGAGCGCGATGCTGCGCCGGTAGAGCGAGTCGGCTTCCCGCGAGCGCAGCTGTTCACGGCGCACCCATCCCATCGCCGCGTAGGCTTCGGCCACTGTCGGGTCGATCGCGATGGCGCTGGCGGCGGTCTGTAGTGCCTTCACCTCAGCCGGCTGTCTTTCCGTCGCATCGTACACCGGCAGCACCGCGTACGCCATCGCCAACAGCCCCTGCGCGCGCGCGAACTTCGGGTCGCGCTTGGCCGCGGTCTCGAGCAGAGCGATCGCCTGTCGCACGCTCTGCGCGGTGCGTCGGTTGAACAGCACCTGCCCCTGCAGGAAGAGCGCGTACGCCTCGGGGTCGGACGTCTCGTTGCGCGCCGTCGCCGCCGTGCGGCCGCCGGCGACCGCGCCGAGCAGCTTGTCGGCCACGGTGCGCGCGATCTCGTCCTGCAGCGCGAACACATTGGTGAGCGGACGGTCG
This sequence comes from uncultured Gemmatimonadota bacterium, assembly GCA_903876745.1. Lineage (GTDB taxonomy): Bacteria > Gemmatimonadota > Gemmatimonadetes > Gemmatimonadales > Gemmatimonadaceae > Fen-1231. The sequence goes on along the minus strand of CAIRBD010000737.1, from coordinate 1,446 downwards.
TACTTGTCGGTCCACCGCACCGAGCCGTCGGCGGCGGAGACGAGCGAGACCGTGATGCGCACGGATCCATCCGCCCGCTGCACGCTCCCCGTGAGGAGCGAGCCGACGCCGAGCTGCTTCGCGATGGCGCGCTCGTCGAGCCCCTGCGCCTGCAGTGCGCCGGCGCTCGTACGGCCGATCACGCGCACGCCGGTCTTGCTCAGAGCGCGCGTGATCTCCTCGGAGAGACCGATGCCGAAATAGTCGTCGGCTTTGTCGCCGCTGAGGTTCGCGAGCGGGAGCACGGCGATGGAGCGATCCGCGGCGGCAGCCGGCGCCGCGGCGCCGCTCGTGCGGCCACGCATGACGAACGTCGCCGCGGCGGCGATAGCCAGTACCGCGACGACGCCGAAAACGAGCGCGCGACTGAACGGCGCGCGCCCACTTGTCACGGGCCGCTCCGCGGAACTCGCCCCCGGCGTGAACGCCGCATCGAGATCGCGCAGGATCTCGTCGGCGTTCGCGGGACGTTCCGCGGGCTCCTTGGCGAGGGCGCGCATCACGAGGTTTGCGAGCGACAGCGGCAGATCGGCACGCTTCGCCGCGATCGGCGCGGGCTGCTCGCTCAGGTGCGCCGCGAGGATCCGCTGCGGCGTCTCCCCCACGAACGGCGGCTTTCCGGTGAACACCTCGTACGCCAGACAGCCCCACGCATAGAGATCGGCGCGATGATCGACATTAGGATCACCCGCCACCTGCTCCGGCGCCATGTACGCCGGCGTGCCGATGCTCGTGCCGGCCTGCGTGAGCGTGCTCACCCCCGGCATCGTGCGCGCGGCCGAGACGGCCTTGGCGATGCCGAAATCCGTCACCACCGCCGCGCCGTGCGAGAGCAGCACGTTGTCGGGCTTGATGTCGCGATGCACCACGCCGTGCGCGTGCGCGTAGCTCAGCGCGCGGGCCACGTCCTTCAAGATGCTGACCCCTTCGCTGACCGAGAGCGGCGCACCACCCGACAGCCGCCCCCGCAGCGACTCGCCCTGCACGAACGGCATCGTGTAGTACGGCACGCCGCCGGCATCACCGGCCGCGAGCAGCGGCACGATGTTCGCCTGCTGGAGGCTCGCCGCGAGCTGGATCTCACGTGTGAACCGCTCAGCGCTCACCCCCTCGGCGAGTTCGGGGGCGATCACCTTCACCACGACGGTGCGGCCGAGGGCGCGCTCCGTGGCCGTGAACACGCGCGACATCCCGCCGCCGCCGAGTTCGCGGTCGAGCGTGTAGGCGTCGCCGAGCGTGGCCTGGAGTTTGGCGCGGATGTCGGTCATGGAGCGTTCGCCTTGAGTGCCCGATCGACAGCGTCGCACGCCACGATCAGATCGGCCACGATCCGATCATCGATCGCCAGGTCGCCTTCATACTCGCTCTGATTGCGCAGCGCTGGCCGACGATTGCGCCCAAACCCTG
>CAIRBD010000736.1 GCA_903876745.1 uncultured Gemmatimonadota bacterium | reverse complement strand
CCTCGAGCCGGAAATCCGTGCGGTTCACGCGCAATGGGTTCGTCACGGTGCGCGTGCCCTCCGTACGCTCGATGATCTGCTCGAGCTGTCCGGCAAGCGCGCGAAGCGTGTCGAGGTCGTGACCGTGGATGCGCAGGGCAATGGGCGCGTCGATGGGCGGACCGTTCTCGAATTCCTTCACTTCGATGCGCGCGCCGGGATACTTGTCGAACGTGGCGCGCAGCGAATCGAGCATGGCCGGCGTGTGGCGCGGGTCGTACGCGTCGAGGAGCACGAACAGTTCCCCGTATGCCGCGTTCTCGTTGGACGAGAACACGTTGTAGTAGATGACGGGGTTGCCGCGCCCGATGTTCGCGTACACGTGCCGCACGTTGGGACGCGCCTTGAGCGAGCGCTCCACGAACTGCACCGCCGAATCGGTCGCGGCGAGCGACGCGCCGCCGGGTCCTTCGACCTTCACCATGAACTGCGGCGTCCCCGCCACGGGGAAGAGCGAGAACCCGATGAGCGGTATGAGTCCCAGCGAGCCGACCGAGAGCATCACGGCCAGCGACAGCGTGAGGCGCGGCCGGGCGAGCGCGTGGTGCAGCAGCCGCGAGTACGTCAGCTCGATCGCGCGGTTGAGCCACCGCAGCGCCAGGTTGCCGTGCGGGTCGTCCTGCTCGCGCAGGATGAAACTCGCGAGGAACGGGATGACCGTCACCGACACCACCAACGACGCCACGATCGTGAAGATCACGGCGGCGGGCAGCCCGCGGATGAACTTCCCCGCCCCCTCGGGGAGCATCAGGATGGGGACGAACGCGAAGATGAGCGTGGCCGTGGTGCCGAGCACGGCGACGAAGATCTGCTGCGTGGCGGCGATGGCCGCCTCGGTGCGCTTGTAGCCCTCGCGCAGGAACCGCGAGATGTTCTCGACGACGACGATGGAATCGTCCACGAGCAGCCCCAGCGCCACGACGAACCCGCTGATCGAGATCTGGTTGATGCTGAAACCGGTGAGCTTGAGCAGCGTCACGCCGATGGCGAGCGAGAGCGGGATGCTCACCATCACGATCCCGGAGGCGCGCAGCCCGAGCGGCAGCAGCGTGATGATCACCAGCCCGATGGCGATGAGGAAATCCTCGCCGAGGCGCGTGAGGCGTGCGCGCACGTTGGCCGACTGGTCGAAGCCGCGGCCGATCGCCATCCCGCGCGGCAGCCGCTTCTCGAACGCGGCGAGGGTCACGAACACTGAATCACGCACGGCGAGGATGTTCTGCTTGTCCTTCATCGTGGCGGTGATCCACACGGCGCGTTTGCCGTCGAAGCGGGCCTTCACCCCCTGCTCCTCATAGTTCCACGTCACCTCGGCGACGTCCTTGAGCCGCACGATGGCGCCGGCGTTGCCGCCGACGACCGTCTCGCGCACCTCATCCACCGTGCGGTAGCTGCCGCTCGTCTTGACGTTGAACTTGCGCCCGCCGGCGTCCACGCTGCCGCCCGGGATGTTCGCGCTCTCGCTGCCGATGGCCTGCAGCACCTGGCCGAGGCCCAGCCGCAGTGCGGCGAGCCGGCCGAGGTCGATGGCCACGCGCACCTCGCGGCGCGGATAGGCGAAGACCTGCGACCGCTTGACGCCGTCGACCTTCTCGAGTTCGTCGCGCAACGCGCGCGCCTCGCGGTCGAGCTCGGCGTAGCTCGCGCTGTCGCTCATCAGGGCGACCTGCACGATGCTCACATCGCTCGGGTCGAACCGCTGGATCTCGAGCCGGAAGATGTCGGGTGGGAGCGTGGGACGCAGCGCGTTCACCTCGCGCACCACCTCGTCGTACTTCTTGTCGGGGTCCACCGAGAAATCGAACTCGATGTTCACCACACCCACGCCGTCGTTGATGAACGTCTTCACGCGACGCACGTCGTCGAGGGCGCGCAGGCGCTTCTCGATGGGATCGACGATCAGCTGTTCCACGTCCGTCGGGCTCGCGCCGGGGTAGACGGCGACGACGGTGTAGTTGGGGAACGGGAACGACGGATCTTCGGTGCGCGGGATCTCCATCACCGCGTTCACCCCCATCGCCATGAGGGCGATGAAGGCGACGATCGTGAACGGCCGGTTCTTGACCGAGAACTCGGCGACCCTCACGGCGTGGTCCGTCCCGTCACGGTCACACGCTGTCCGTCACGCAGCCACGACGCGCCGGCGACGATGATGGTTGCCGACGTGTCGAGGCCGCCGAGCACCGCCACGCCGGCGCCGTCGAGCGCGCCGATGCGCACGCGCTGCCGGTGCGCCGTGGCCTTGTCGGTGGAGAGCGAGAACAGCGTGGCGGAGTCGCCGTGCGCCTCGATCAGCGCCTCGACGGGCACGGTGGGCACGAGCGCCGCGCGCGGCGGCGCGAGCGTGACGCGTCCGACGAGCCCGGACGGCAGCGACCGGGCTTTGTCACCCAGCGCGACCTCCACTTCATACGTTCCCGTCCCGGTGGTCGCCGCCGCGGCGATCTGGCTCACCGTGCCGCTGAACCGCTCACCGGGATACGCGGCGAACTCGACGCTCGCCGTGTCGCCCACCATCACGCGAACGGCTTCGCGGTCGGGGAGGCCCACCCGCAGCACCACGCCGCGACGGTTGGAGCGGAACAGCACCACCGGCGTTCCCGGCGACACGAGCTGCCCCGCCTCGACGAGACGGCGCAGCACCACGCCGTCGCTCGGGGCACGCACCGTGGCGTAGCGCTTGTTGAACTCCGCGACCTGCACGTTCTGCTGCATCACCTCGAACGCGGTGGTGGCGTCCTGCAGCTGCTCGAGCGTGGCGACGCTGTCCTTGTAGAGCGACTTCGCGCGCGCGAGGTCGCGCTCCGCTTTCGCCCGGCCCAGCCGCGCCTTCTCCACCTCGGCGGTGATCTCGGTGAGCGAGAGCTCGGCGAGGAGCGCACCTTCGCGCACGGCGCGTCCCGCGTCGACGCGCATCTCCTGCACGACGCCGCCGATCTTGAAGGCGAGCGGGAGTTCTTCCTTCGCGCCGAGCGTGCCGGTGGCGATGATCACCGGCGAAGCGGGCGCCATGGCGACGCGGGCGACGGCCACCGCCTGCGGCGAGGCGGCGGGCTGCGCCGCGTCGGAGCGGGAGCAGCCCTGCGCCGTGAGGGCGGCGAGGAAGAGGAGGGCGCCGGTGGCGTGCGCCGAGCGGGAACGGGCGGACTTCGACATCACTGGACGGTCCTCGGGTAGTACGCCGCGGCACGGTCGAGTTCGACGCGCCGGGTGAAATAGTCGTAGCGGGTGATGAGGCGGTTGAGTTCCGCGGCGGTGAGTTGCGCGCGCACGTCGAGCAGGTCCACCTGCGGCACCATCCCTTCTTCGTAGCGCCGGCGCACGAGCTCCCACGAGCGGCGCGCCGACGCGACGCGGTCGTCGGCCGTGGCGATCGCGTCGCGGGCGACGACCGTGGCCTCGTGGGCCGTACGCACCTGCAGCTCGATCTGGCGGTCGACGAGCGTGCCCTGCGACTCGAGGCGCTCGGCTTCGAAGCCGGCCTGATGCGCGCGCGCGGCGTCCTGCGCGCCGGTGGCGAGAGTCGAGCTCATCACCACGCGGGTGGTGGTGAAGTCGGCGTCGCGCGCGAAACGATAGCTGTTGCCCTGGATGCCGTAGTCGAGTGCGACGGAGATCGCGGGGAGGAAACTGGCGAGGGCAAGCCGGCGCTGCGCCCGCGCCGCGCCGGTGGCTGACGACAGCTGACGGCGCTCCTCGCGCGTGCCGCGCGCGTGCGCGATGGCGGCGTCGAGCACGGGCAGCGAATCGATGCCGAGCGCGGCGTCGTCGAAGTCCGGAACAGGGGCGTCGAGCGGCCGTTCGGCGAGGAGGTTCAGGTATTCGCAGGCGGCCGTGAACTGGCGCTGGGCGTCGCTCTGGCGCTGCGCGAGCTCGCTCCGGGAAGCGCGGGCGCGATAGAGTGCGTCGGGTGTGGCCTTGCCGGACTGCACGAGCCGGTCGGCGAGCCGCACGGCTTCGTCGGCGAGCGGCATGGACGCAGCATAGATGGCCACCGCCTGCCGCGCCTTGCGTGAGGCGAGGTACGCGGCGCGCAGGTCGTGCGCGAGCTGCCGCGTGGCGGCGTCGCGCTGGGCGAGCTGCGCGTCGCGGAGGTTGGAGGAGATCTGGTACGCCGCGACGATGGCCGGCTGGAAGAGCGGCTGCGCGAGCCGCACGGTGGTCTCCTGCTTGAGCGGCAGGCGCAGGTTGAGATCGGTGGGGAAGTTGTTGGCGTGCATCAGCTGATTGAGCGCGCTGAAGGCCGGATTGATGAGCGAGCCGATGTCGACGACGTTGCCGCTGACGTTGCTGTAGCGCGCGTTGACGGTGGCCGACGGGAGGAACCGGCCGCGCGCCTCGTCGACCTGGGCGTCGGCGCGGGCGGCGGCAAGCCGTTCCTGACGCTGGGTACGACTCGAGCGGAGGGCGTCGGTGACGAAACTGTCGAGGGAGCCCTGCGCGGCGAGGGGTGCGGCGGCGAGGAGCAGCGCGCCGAGCAGGAGCGTTCGGCGGCGCGGCACGGCGCGCAGCCCGGCGCCCGGCTGAGCGGCGCCCTGCACGGCGGCGTAGACTGAGGTGTTCAGGGACGGGATGGTCATCGAAGGGCGACGGCGCTGGCGTTTCTAGAGTGAATGCTCTATTTTGATATTGAAAGTAGAGCGATTGTTCTATTTGTCAATACTAGACTACGTTCACTACTTCGTAACGGTTTCATATCATGGCTGACTCCCGCCCGCGAGGCGGCTCCAAGCGACGCTCCGCTCCCGGCGGCGCGAAGGCCGGAACGGCCGCGGCCTCCCGCCCGCGACCGGCGCGGCCCGCTCCGGCGCCGGCCCGCAAAGCCGCAGCCGTCAGCCAGGCCAAGGCGCGACCGGCCATCCAGCCGATGGCGTCGCCGACGAGGCCGTCGGCTCCAAAGACGCCGCGCGCACCTCAGCAGACGCGGGGGCAGAAACGCGTCGACGAGATCCTCGACGCCGCCGAGGCGGTGATCGCGGAGGTCGGGATCGACGCCGCCACCACCAACGCGATCGCCGAGCGCGCCGGTTCGTCGGTGGGATCGCTGTATCATTTCTTCCCGAGCAAGGACGCCATCGTGCAGGCGCTGGCGCGGCGCTTCCGGGGCCTCGCGATGGAATACAATGCGCGCGCCATGCCCGCCGACTCCATCACCCTGGCCCCCGAACCGCTGTTCGAGCGCATCGTGATGAACCAGGTGGCACTCATCGCCGAACACCCGGCCTTCCAGTCGGTGCACGACGCCGCCTGCCTCGACCCGCGCGGACTGGCGGAGTTCGGCGCGATGCGCGACGCGATCGTCGGGCAGGTGCTGCGCTTTCTCGAGGGACGGTACCCCGGCATGCCCAAACGCGAACGGGAACCGGTGGCACGCCTCGCCGTGTCGGTGGTGCACCACACCCTCGACGACGCGCGCCTCGGCCCGAAGGAGCATCAGGCCGGGATGCTCCGGGAGTTGCAGCTCATGCTCGTCCGCTATTTCCGGACCTTCGACGAGAAGTACGGCGTTCCCACGGCAGGTTAGTTTTCGACGCATGATCAGCATCATCTCCGCCGCGCTGCTCGGGTTCCTGCTCGGTCTCAAGCACGCCACCGATGCCGATCACGTCGTGGCCGTCACGGCGATCGTCGCGCGCGAACGTACGTTCCGCAGCGCCGCCTGGGTCGGGGGGCTGTGGGGGATCGGTCATTCGCTCACCGTGTTCCTCGTGGGCGGCGCGATCATCGCGTTCCGCATCGTCATGCCGGTGCGGGTGGGACTTGGCCTCGAGTTCCTCGTGGCCGTGATGCTCATCGCGCTGGGGTTCGCGAACCTCCGGCCGGGCAAGGACGGCGCCCTGAGCGAGCAGGCGCCCCACGTGCATCCGTCGCGCCCGGTGCTGGTCGGGGTCGTGCACGGGCTGGCGGGGTCGGCGGCCGCCGCGCTGCTCGTCCTGGCCGCGATCCCCAACTCGCTCTGGGCGTTCGCCTATCTGTTCGTGTTCGGCGTCGGAACGATCGCCGGGATGATGCTGGTCACCGGCATGCTCGCCGCCCCGGCGGTGTTCGCGGGGCAGCGGATGGTGCGCTGGCAGCACGGTATCCGCCTCGCCGCGGGGACGCTGAGCGTCCTGTTCGGGCTCGTGCTCGCCCGTGAGATCATCGTGGGCGGAGGGCTGTTCTCCTCCGCCCCGACCTGGTCGCCCCGATAGCCACCGCGCGCCGCCCTTCGCGCCGCCGTCCGCTCCGCGGCGCGCTCCCAGCAGCGACCGACGCGCGCGACTTCAGTACCCGGCTGCGGGCCTGGTTCCGCCGCAACGCCAGGACACTGCCGTGGCGCGCGACGCGCGATCCGTACCGCGTGCTGGTGTCGGAGCTGATGCTGCAGCAGACACAGGTCTCGAGGGTCGTCGACTACTACGAGCGGTTCCTCACGCGGTTCCCGTCGCTGCAGCACCTCGCCGACGCGCCGCCGCGGCAGGTGCACGAAGCGTGGGAAGGGCTCGGCTACTATGCCCGCGCGCGCAACCTGCACAAGCTCGCGCGGCACGTGATGCGCGATGGTGCCGACGGCACCCTGCCCGCGCATCCGGCGGAACTCGTCGCGTTGCCCGGCGTGGGCCGTTACACGGCGGGCGCCGTGGCGAGTTTCGCGTACGAACGGCGCGCCGCTCTCGTCGATACGAACGTGGCGCGGGTCCTGGCGCGGTATTTCGCGCCCACGCTGAACCCCAAGCGGGCGGCCGACCTCTCCGTGCTCTGGCGCATCGCCGAGTCGGTGCTGCCGCGTACCGGCAAGGCCACGTGGACGCACAATCAGGCAGTGATGGAGCTCGGCGCGCTCGTGTGCACCGCCCGCATCAAGCACTGCTCGGCCTGTCCGCTGCGGCGCGGATGCGCGAGTCGCGAGGATGCCGCCGTCGCTACCGGTCGAAGATCCGCATGAACTTGAGGACGATCAGCACGAGCATCGCCACGAGATAGACGCGCAGGACGAGCAGTGCGAAGCGCACACCGCGTGTCATCTCAATGCGAGGCATCGTCGCTCCCCGGCGGAACGGTCGCGGTGATCCGGTTCATCGCATGATGTCCTTGTAGCCGATCACGCCGAGCAGATGATCGTGCACGTCCACCACCGGCAGCATCCGATAGTGATACTTGGCGAAGAGGTCGACGATGTCTTCCTTCACGAGTTCCGAGTCGGCGGTGACTGGAGGCGAGGCCATCAGGTCGTCGAGCGTGGTGGACTCCGCAGCCGTCACGAGGTCGCGCACGTCCACCACGCCGAGCAGCACGGGTTCAGGCGCGGCGACGACGTAGACGTAGGTCACCGCCTCCCGATCGGGGGCCTCGGAACGCAGGCGGGCCAGCGCTTCGGCGGCCGTCGTCTGCTTGGGCATGGCGACGAACCCTGTGGAGCTGAGCGAGCCCGCGGTCGCCTCACTCGTGCCCAGCAGGTGCCGCACGCGCTCGGCCTGATCCTTCGGCACGTGCGCGAGCAGGTCGATCCGGTCATCCCATGGCAGCGACGAGAGGAGATCGGCGATCTGCGCGACGGACATCTCCGAGAGGATCGACTTCGCGCGATCGGGCTCCAGGTCCTCCACGATCTGACGTTGCGCGCGAGGTTCCGCCTCGAGGAGCGTCTCGGCGGCCTTCTCGGCGTCGAGGACCGAGAAGATCGCCTCCTGTTCCGGACCGGAGAGTTCCTCGAGCGCGTCCGCGAGGTCCTCGCTCGGCAGTTCGTTCATCTGCGCGCGCGCGAGCGAAAGCACCACCTTGTCGCCCGCCGTCGCGTCCTCGATGGAGAGCGGCTGCACGTACTTCCACGAGATGAATCGGTCGGGGCCGATGCGGAGGAACCCGAGTCCCCACTTGCGCAGGAAGCCGTTGAACGAGACGTCCACGTGCGCGAGGATGGTGCGACTGTGGCTCTGGAGCAGTTGCACGTCGTTCACCACCTCGACGCGACGGCCGTCCATGTCGAGGATCGTGCGGCCGATCAGGTGCTCGTTGAGCAGGAGCCAGCCGGGCTGGTCGACGAACGGCGGATAGCGCTCCTCCCCGCCCTCCGGCGGCAGGACGATCACCGCGCGCGGCTCGATCCGCTGCACGCGCTCCCATGGCACGAACTCCGTGGGCGTCCCCCAGCCGTGACCGATCAGGATGCCGACCGCCTCGGGGAACGGTTCGGCCAGCCGGAACACGAGATCCGTGAGCGCCCCGATCTTCAGCTCGGGGCGCGTGACCGACACGTTCCGGTCGATGAGATCGGAAAAGTACAGCAGCGTGTAGTCAGAGGCCGGTGCGCCAAACAGCACGTGGGCAGGTGCGGTCATCGTCTCAGCTCCACCCTAACCGAAGAGTTTGGGGAAAAGCACGGAGAGCCCGAACGCCGTCGAGACCACGATCACGAATCCGATGATCGACCAGTTCGCGATGTTCTGGCCGCGCGTGTTCACGTGCTCGCCCATCAGCGGTTTGTCGTTGAGCAGCAGCACGAGGAACACGAGCGCCGCCGGCAACAGCGTCACGGCCACGACCTGCACGAAGATCGTGATGGCATCCTGCACCGCCGTGCTCGAGACCAGCGACACGACGCCGGCGGAGAGCAGCATGAGCAGATACGCGAAGTAGAACCACGGCGCTTCGCGCACGCTCGTATTCAGGGAATGCGCCCAGCCGAACACCTCGCCAAGCGCCCAGCTCGTCGCCAGCGAGATGCAGAGCGCGCCGAGCAGCCCCGCGTCGAAGAGGCCCACCGCGAACAGCCCCTTCGCCCACGGCCCGAACCGGCCGGGCATCACGTCGGGCATACGGTTGGCGGTCTCGGCCGCCGATTCGACGCTGATCGCGCCGCCCGGATGGTAATAGAAGACGGCGGCGGTGGCGATGATGATGAACACGGCGACACCACACGTGAGCAGCGCGCCGAAGATCGTGTCGATCTTGCCGTACTTGATGTCCTTGATGTCCATGCCCTTGTCCACCACCGCCGACTGCTGGAAGAAGATATGCCAGGGCGTGATGGTGGTGCCGATGTTGGCCATGACGAGCGTGAGCACCGCCGCGCTGCCGAGCGTCTTCGCGTCCCCCAGACTGGGCGTGAAGAACCCGCGCCCCACGGCCGACCACCCGTCGTGCACGTTGCCGGTCTTCATCGCCCAGAACGCGGCGGGGATGTAGACCATGTTGAAGAGGCAGAAGAACAGCGTCAGGCGCTCGAACGTCCAGTACTTGCCCGTGATCACGATGGCCATCAACAGCGCGGTCACAGCGATGCAGGTGACGAGCTCGGGGACGCCGAAGATGCGCAACGCCTGCGTCATCCCGATGTACTCGGTGACGAGCGTGAGCCAGTTGATGAGGACGAGGTCGAACACGGAGAACCAGCCCCACACGGGACCGAAGCCGTCGAAGATGGCCTCGGCGTGGCCGCGCTTCGTGACGGCGCCGAGCCGGACCGTCATCTCCTGGATGAAGTACGCCATGGGGACGAGGAGGATGAACGCCCACAGCATGTTGAAGCCGGTCTTCGCGCCCGTCTGGGCGTAGGTGGAGATGCCACCCGCGTCGTTGTCAGCCACCATCGTGATGATCCCCGGGCCGATGACGGCGAGGAGGATCATCCAGCGCCGTTTGAGGCGCGAGAGCCGATGGATGAGTTTGCTGATCCAGTACATGACGTGGAGACGCTTGAAAGTCGCGCGTACCGTCCCGGCCGGAGGGACGCGAGCCGGACGTTACACTGTGGCGCGTTCGATTGGCAACCCGATGATCGCCGCACCTGCAGAGACGGCGACGGGGGAGGGCGAACCCCCCCTCCCCCGGCGCGTGTTGGTATCGATTCCGTTATTTCGTGATCTTGTGCTT
>CAIRBD010000735.1 GCA_903876745.1 uncultured Gemmatimonadota bacterium | reverse complement strand
GCCGCGACGATCGCGGCGGCGGTCCGCTCGGCCGCCGCGAGATCACGATCCGCGACCACGGCGATCCCGCCCGGTTCCGCGATGGCGGTGCAGAAGCGGGTGCCGAGCAGGCCCGCTCCCCCGGTGACGACGACGACGTGTCCTTTCAGCATGGGGCAGGGGCTCTCAGTTGTACTTTCGGAAGACGGGCTTTTGCACGGGACCCTGCAGGTAGTGTTCGACGCCCTCGTCGAGCGCCTTTCTCAGCACGCCGAACGCGCCGTCGACGGCCTGCTCCGTTGCCGCGAGCTCCTCGTCGCCATGGCGGAAGGAGAGGGCGATCCAGGGCATCAGCACGCCGCGCTTCACCATCTCCTGGGAGAACAGGGTGCGCAGCGGCAGAGACACCGCGCCGGTGGCGTCGAAGGTGAGATAGTACGGCGAGCACTCGGCCCCGCCGACGACGAAGTGCCGCTCGAGTCCGTGTCGCGCCGCCTGCTGCCGCAGCATCGCCGTCAGGCGCGTCCCGTAGCGCCACAGGTGTCCGACCACATCCTCGCGCTGCATGAAGCCCATCGTCGCGACGAACGCCCCGAGCCCGCACATCTCCGCACCGTGCGTCGTCGACAGCAGGAACACCCGCTCGGCGCCGATCGTCTCGATCGATCCGAGTTCCATGATCTCGCGGCGGCCGGCGATGCAGCTCACGGCGAAGCCGTTGGCCATGGCCTTGCCGAAGGTGCACAGGTCCGGTTTGACGTCGTACATGAACTGTGCGCCCTTCATATGCCAGCGGAAGCCCGTGATCATCTCGTCGAGCACCAGCACGGCGCCGTGCTTCCGGCAGAGCGCCTGCACCTTGGTCAGAAACCCGTCGGCAGGCTCTTCCGTCGCGGCGGGCTCGAGCACGACGCACGCGAACTGCCCCGGATGGGCGTCGAGCAGGGTCTCGAGCGACGCGATGTCGTTGTAATGGAACGTCTTCGTGTTGGCGATGGCCGCGGCCGGCACGCCGCGCGTCAGCGTGGTGCTGCCGATGAACCAGTCGTCATAGGAGAAGAACGGATGCTCGAGGCAGCGCGCGACCAGTTCACGACCGGTGAAGGCGCGGGACAGCTTCACCGCCGCCGAGACGGACGTCGAGCCGTTCTTCGTGAACTTCACCATGTCCACGGAGTCGATGAGCGAGGTCAGCAACTCGGCGGCCTCGAGCTCGATGAGCGACGGGCGGGTCAGGTTGTTGCCATTGCGGATCTGCCGGATGGCCGCCTCGTCGATCTCCTCCTCGGCGTAGCCCAGATGCACGGCGCGCAGCGCCATCCCGTAGTCGAGGTACCGCTTACCCTCGGCATCGAACACGTACGCGCGTTTTCCGCGCGCGAGGATGGGCGGGGCATTCGACGGGAACTGGTCGTTGCCGCGCGAATAGGTGTGCGCCCCGCCGGGGATCACGGCGTTCAGTCGCTTGCTGTAATCGGTCACGAAATCCTACCCTCCAATCGTGCGGACATCAGGGCCTGCGCGGCGATGAGGTCGCTGAGTTCGTCGATCTCGATCGACTTGTACCGGGGGACGAGCCAGGGCGCCGTGGCGTCGTGGTAGAAGCCGCGGCGCGCGCGGAGCGAGGCGGCGTACGAAACGTACACCGACCCCTCGAGGAAATAGAGCGGTTCGAGGTCCTGCCGTCGCACCGCGCCCCTCCCGACCGGCAGGAACGGGTGGAGCAACCCGCCGTGCACTTCGTAGAGGAACGCGGGGTGGGCGCCTTCGACCGCGGACACGCCCACCACGCTCTCGAAGCGGCGATCGGAGACGAGATGGCGGATCGCACCCGACACGTCGCTCGCCTCACGGAGCGGTGATGTCGGTTCGAGCAGCGCGAGGATGTCGACCGGCGCGCCGTTGCGCGCGAGGGCGTCCATCGCGTGCACGATCACGTCGACACTCGTGGCCGTGTCGCCGGACAGTTCGGCCGGCCGGAGGAAGGGCACGTCCGCTCCGAACGCACGCGCGACGTCGGCGATCTCCGGGTCGTCGGTGGAGACGACGACGCGGTCGACCTCCGGGGTCTGGCGCGCCTGCTCGATCGACCAGGCGATGAGTGGCTTGCCGCAGAAGTCCAGCACGTTCTTCCGCGGAAGCCCCTTGGACCCTCCCCGCGCGGGGATGAGCGCGACCACGTCGTGCGTGCCGATCACTGGAAGTGCCGGGAGAAGTCGTGGTTCGCCTGGTCGTAGTCGCTCAACTTTCCGATGTCGAGCCAGTACTCGCGGATCGGGAAGGCGGCGGTCTCGCGTCCACCGGACAGCAGCGCGTCGAACAGGCTCGGCATGTCGAAGTACGCGTCGTGCGGGACGAACGCCAGCGCCTCCGGCTCGAGCACGTAGATGCCGGCGTTCACGAAGCAGTGGTGCACCGGCTTCTCTTCGATCGCGACGATGCGGTGGTCCTTCATGGTCACGACCCCGTACGGCACCTGGAAGTCGTAATCGCGGACGCCCATCGTCGCGACGGCATTGTGGGC
>CAIRBD010000734.1 GCA_903876745.1 uncultured Gemmatimonadota bacterium | reverse complement strand
GGATCGACCAGACGGTCGACCTATTTGCCGGCCATCCGTCGAACCCTCTGGAGATCCACGAGGTGACGGGGGGCGTGGTCCGCGAGTTGATGAGCGCCGCGCACGTGCGCGTGTTGCAGTATCGGATCGGGCGGAGTCTCGAGGCGCGGGCGACGAGTGCGTGGGCGCCGCGGATGGCGTGGGCGGCGGCGGGGCATCTGCATGCGGCGGGGGAGGAGGAGCGGGCGGTGGGGTTGTTGAGACGGTGTGCCCGGCACCTCATCACGCGAGGAGAATGGCGAGACGCAATTACGACGTTGGCGACAGCGATGACCCTGTCTCCATCGAGTCTGCCCAGAGAGGAACTTGCCGCCGAACTGGTGGACGCTCTTCTTCGTTTCGGCCAGTACGAAGAGGCACTTCGAGTCGCGACGGCGGAACTTCTGACAGCGCAGCATAAGGTCGGCGACGACCCCGCGGCAATTCTCGAGCTCGAGCTACTCAAGATCGAGGCCCAACGGTTCTTGGACGCCGACGACAAGGCGATAATCGCCGAGTTGCTGACGTATTGTCGGCGGCCGGAGCTCTCACGCCGCCTTCTGCTCCGTGCGACGAAGGCGCTGGCAATCGTTGCGGATCACACGTGCGACGAAAAGACGCTGTCTGAGGTGGATTCGATTCTCCGCCGCCGCATCGCGGAACCTCCGATGGACGATGTGGATTATCTCTTCACCTCCGCCGTTCTCGCGTTCGCAACAAATGATCACCGCGGCGCACTTGCGGTGTGCGAAAGAGCATTGAGAATAGAGACCAAGCGCAACGCGTGCCTGCCGGCAATCATGCTACGCTACGCTCTCACGGTGCCGCTCTTGCAGCTAGGCCGGACAGATGATGCGATTGCCAACCTCGCGGACGCGTACTCCCAAGCCGTAAACCTTCACATTTGGGCAGTCGTGTCGAGACTAGCGGACCGGATGAGTGCGATCTACTTCAACAAGAATGAGCGTGACGAATCGGTCAAGTGGCTCTTGACGGCAATCGAAATGGTTAAGAAGACCGAGGATCGTTCCAGCGTACGCAGCATCCTGAATCAACAAATCAAGTCTGACGCGCACTTTGGAACGAACACGATTTCGTCAACAGAGGTAGTCGCATACAGCAAATGCGCGCTCGTTGACTCGAACGTCCGACGCAAGACCGAAGACCTTGGCGCGATTCTTCACTACTTCATTCGCCACGGCCACACGGACTTGATTCCATCCGTCGAGGAATCGTTACGGCAGTCGGCAGTTGCCGCCGCAAATTGGATGGACCTGTCATACGCCGCATCCGCGCTCATTGCCTCCCACAACTCGGTTCCGTTCGGCATGCCGCGAACGCAGGGAGCGTTCGTACAGTTGCCTCTTGAGCTACGAAGCCGTGAACCCGAACATTGGTGCCTTCTGGCCGCGCGAACCGGTCGATTCGATACACTTTACCGCGGCGGCGAATGAGATCGGAAGCGAGGCCGAGCCCGCAATACTTCGTCGCTACGCTGCTCCCGATGCCCGAGCGCCTTCAACCACGGAGATAGCACGGGGCGTTGGCGCGGGCACAGACCTGGGCCGGGCGGCGAGATTATTTGAGATGGCGACGGCCATCGAGGACCAATGTTCGTCCGAAACGAGCCGTGAGGCGATCGAGGGATCGAACTGCGTTCCCGCCTCCCTCTCGATCTCTGAACGAACGGCCTCGGGAGTAAGCGCCTCGCGGTACGGACGATCAGTCGTCATAGCATCGATTGTGTCAGCAAACGCGATCACTCTCGCCCATAGAGGGATGTGTTCTCCAGTCAGTCCCCCCGGATAACCTGTGCCATCCCAAGCCTCGTGGTGTCCTCGAATTGGTTCAACCAAGTCGTGAAACGCCGAAACCTTGGCGACGAGTCGCGCTCCTTTGTCGGAGTGAGTCTTCATGACCTCAAACTCATCGGCGGTCAATCGCCCCGGTTTCCGCAAGATGGGCGCGAACTCCTCATGGATCTTGCCGACGTCGTGGAGAAGAGCGGCCATCGCCAAGCGGTGAATCGACCTCGATCCGATTCCCGCAGCTCTGGCCGCAATCTGCGCATACTCAGCGACGCGTTGTGAGTGCCCCGACGTATATGGGTCGCGCGCTTCAATCGCGGCGACCATCAGCTGCAACAATTCCTCGTTAATCCGCTCGAGCTGCCAGTTGGTCTTATACAGCTGCCTCAGTCCAAAAAGTGGAATGGCGAGAGCGAAGCAGTAGCCAGCACCGGATCGGGCGTACACATATGCGAAGCCATACACGGCGGGAATGGCAAAGATGTCGTAGAGGATCGCGCCTCGCGCGTTTTGCCACCACAGATCCCTAAAGCGCTGGTGCAGGCTGACCGCGATGACTCCTGAAACGCACGCGGTATTGACCACGAAGAAGAGTGCGAACGCGACAACGAAAGGAACGATTGTCTGTGTTTGCCCTGGGAAAAGCGCAACGCCGCCAAGCAAGTGGTAGGTCAAGACGGCGACGCCGATCGAGAGTGTCGTCTGTGCCGTATTGAAGGCCGCCTTAATGAACGCGCGTCCATGAATCACTTCCGCGAGCACGACTGCGAGTCCACAGGCGACAACAACGGACAGGCCCGGCGCGATCGCAGCCGCGCTCAGCAACGGAATGAATGAGATGTTTCCCGCTGCTCCCCGGGGAAGGTCGTACGCTAGGAGGCTAGCAAGAGCACCGAGCAACGCGAAGAACCCTGCGGCCTGAAGCGAGTACTCATCCAATCCGACACTCACGCGGGCGCACATGACAACAACCACCGCTGCCAACGCGATGATTGCCCACACGAAACGCCTAGTGTGCGTGTCAAGCATTCAGGACACCAATAGCATGAAGAGAGGAAACCCCCGAGCTCCGGATTACTTCCAGACCATCGTATCTCCCAGCACGAACGAACAAAGAACAGCACACAGGCTGGCCAAGTAACTCATCTTGCGTCACCTCCCCTAGAGAATAAGTCACGCCCAGTTTCGGACGTGCTGAATCAAGGTCGGCTCCGCTCATGGTACCTTTGGCCCGCTCAGCTTCGCTCAGCCGGAGTCGGGGGTTAGTTCTCCTCGCGTTCAAGAAGTCTTCGCACACAAGTCAGTCGATGGACGCTACCGCACCCCCTCCACCCACCGATTCGTCGCATTCAACACCGCCAGCGCACTCGCCGTCTCCGTACTGTCCTTCAACTCACAGCACCCGGTCAGCAACTGCGTCTGCCGTCCCGTGCGCGCGATCACCCCGACTAACACCAGCTCGCGGTCGAACGCCTGCATCACCCGGGCACCCTCGAAACTCAGCGTGCGCCCCTGGCCGTCCGCCAGCACGATCGCCTGCATCGCCGCCCGAGCCGCCAGCTCCACGCGCGCCTTGTCGCCCGTCTCCTGCCCTTCCGCCTCGCCCACGAACAGCTCGCCACCGCGCCGCAGGGTGACCTTGCACGTCACGCCCTTCACGCGCGAGCCGCGGATCTCCACATCCTCGAAGTACAGCGCCCGCCCGGCGACGTCCGCAACCTCTCGTACCACCGCTCCGTCCTTCGCCGCCGCCGCCGCCGCCGGCGCGACAGGCACCGACGCCGTTGCCAACGCCTGAGCCGGCTCTTCCCCGCTCCGCCGCGTCGTCGTCGCCACGCTCACCTTCCGATGGTCCACCCGCATCCCAAGCTCCGCCATCAGCGCGCTCTCGATGTTGCGCACCATCTGCTTCGGTTGCGTGTCCCCAGCCACCAGCACGTGGATCGCCTCGATCATCCCCACATCGTTCGCCACGATCCGCGCGCTCACCACACCGCTCAGCGACCCGATCAACTCCTCGGCTCGCTGCAACGGCAGCACACTGCCCGCGATCGACAACGGCACGCCCGGCTTCACGTTCACTTGCTTCCCTCGAGGTCCCGTCAGAACCCGTGGTAAACCGCCATGTAGGTGCGCGGCAAAAGACCCAACCACGCCCGATTCCGGCCTACATGGGGCGTAATGGTGCCGAATATGTTCGCGTTCTAGTCAATTGAGCAAGACTAGGACTAATTGTCCGAATCGAAACCCGTTAGCGGGAGGTCATACTCCTTCAACTTCCGGTAGAGCGTCCGCTCCCCGATGTCGAGGATCTCCGCAGCTTTACGACGATTCCCGCGCGTTTCTCGCAACGCGGCCTCGATCGCCGCTCGCTCGATCTGCGCCATCGTCATGCCCGGCGTGATCGTCACGAGACTGGCCTTCGGCAACTCCGCCGGCGGCTCCACCCCGCCGGCCAACATCCCGACGCCACCCCCGCCAGCGCCCGTCAGCGACGCGATGTTCGCCAGGTGCGTGCGATCGTCGTCCACTTTCCGGCGAAGCTCCTCCACCTGAAGCTTCAGCTCGAGCAGGCTGCGCACGATGAACTCCAACTCCCGCCCCTCGGCGCGCTCCCCTTCGCGCAGCATGGGACCCACGTGCACAGGGAGCAAGCGGCCCGCCACATTGCCGCCGCGGATCTGCGGCGGGATGTCGCCCACACCGATCTCGCGGCCGTGCGCGAGCACCACCATGCTCTCCACGAGATTCTTCAGCTCGCGCACGTTCCCGGGCCAGGCATACCCCACCATCGCCTGCATCGCCTCCGGGCTGATGCCGCGGAACTCGCGGTCGTGCTGCTGTGAGAACTCCTGCACGAACCGCCGCACCAGCAGCACGATGTCGTCCGGCCGTTCGCGCAGCGGCGGCAGGTAGATGCTCAACACATTCAGCCGGTAGTACAGGTCGCTGCGGAAGTGTCCGCGCTCCACCGCCTCGCGCAACGGACGGTTCGTCGCCGCCACCACGCGCACGTCCACGGGGATCGTCTGTGTGCCGCCCACGCGCGTCACTTCGCGCTCCTCGAGCACGCGCAGCAGTTTCACCTGCGTGCTCTGCGGCACGTCGCCGATCTCGTCGAGGAAGATCGTGCCGCCGTGCGCCAGCTCGAACCGCCCGATGCGCCGCTCCGCCGCGCCCGTGAACGACCCCTTCTCGTGCCCGAACAGCTCGCTCTCGAGCAGCGTCTCGGGCAGCGCCCCCACGTTGACGGCGATGAACGGCTTCGCGCGCCGCGGGCTCAGCCGATGGATGGCGCGCGCCACGAGTTCCTTGCCGGTGCCGCTCTCACCCTCGATGAGTACCGTGCTGCTCACGGGCGCCATCTGCTCCACTTTCACGAGCAGTTCGCGCACCGCCTCGCTCCCGCCGTACAGCCCGGTCTCCTCGGCCAGGCGGCGCCGGTCGAGCAGGCTCTTCACCCGCGCGAACAACTCGTCGGCGGGCACGGGCTTGGCGAGCACCTCGTTGAAGCCGAGCGCGCGCAGCCGCGACTCGAGTCCGGGGTCGCCCACGTCGCTCAGCCCGAGCACCGCCGCGCCGCTCCACAACTGCTGCCGCACGAGATGCAGCGTCTGCGCGTCGAGCAGGTTGCCCGTGATGACGATCACGTCGGGGTTCTCGCGGCGCACCGACGCGCCGAGATCGTCCATGGGCGAGACCATCGCCGTCTGCACGCCGGCGGCTTCGAGCGCGGCATTCAGACGGACGGCGGGTTCGACGTCGGTCAGCGTGATGAGAACTTTCATGGGCACGACAAAGGCCGTTGACGGTTAACCGTTGACCGTTAACCGTGAACCGTTAACGGCTGTGCTCGAATCGGTGTGGAGGCGCGCCGCACGCGAATGCGGCGCGCCCTCCCCCTAGCGGTGCGACGCGTTCTTGTAGAACGGCATCTCGGCGACGGTGGCGGTGAGCCGCTTGCCGCGGATCTCCACCTCGAACGTGTTCCCCACCTTCGCATGCTCGAACGGCACATAGGCCGTACCGACGGCGATGCCGCAGCTCGGGCTCGACGTGCCGCTGCACACCGTGCCGCTGGGCTGGCCGTTCACGAACACGGGGTAGCCGTGGCGCGGGAATGATTTGTCGGCGATGGTGAAGCCGACGAGGCGCTTGGGGATGCCGGCGGCCTTCTGCGCTTCGAGCGCCGCGCGGCCGGTGAAATCGCCCTTCTTCATCTTCACGAGCCAGCCGAGGTTCGCTTCCCAGGGCGTGACGGTGTCGTCGATGTCGTTGCCGTAGAGCGCCATCCCCATCTCGAGGCGCAGCGAGTCGCGGCAGCCGAGGCCCGTGGGGG
>CAIRBD010000733.1 GCA_903876745.1 uncultured Gemmatimonadota bacterium | reverse complement strand
GCGGCCGCCGCGGCCGCGCGATGGCGCCGCACGAACTTCGCGAGGCGATACGACGCCGACGGTGAATGCGCGAGCACCGGTTCGTCGGCGAGGTGGCGCTGGATGTCCATCGCGAACTCGCTCGCGGTGGCGTAGCGGCGCGCCCGGTTGGGCTCGAGCGCCTTCATCACGATCCAGTCGAGGTCGCCCTTGAGTTCGCCGCGCAGGTGCGCCGGATCCGTGCGGCGCATGCGGGCGATGTGCGCGTCGTCGGTGCCGAGCGTGCGCAGGCGCGCACTCGGCGTCGGGGGGCTCGAGTCGCCCGTGGCGAGCCGCGCCAGGAAGATCGGGAGGCCCATGCCGCTCGGATCGACCGGCAGACGGCCGACGAGGAGTTCGTAGAGGAGCACGCCGAGCGAGTAGATGTCGGCGCGCGTGTCGACGTCGAGCCCCGCCGATTCGGCCTGCTCGGGACTCATGTACGCCGGCGTCCCCATCGTCTGGCCGAACTGCGTGACGAACGTGATGTCGGTGAGGGCGGCGCCGAGCGCCTTGGCGATGCCGAAGTCGATGACCTTCGGCTGCGGGACGCCGTCGTGCTCGGCGACGAGGATGTTCGACGGCTTGAGGTCGCGGTGGATGATCCCCTTTTGGTGCGCGTGCTGCACCGCGAGGCACACGTTCACGAAAAGTTCGAGCCGGTCCCGCACGGAGAGCTTCTGCGCGTCGCAGTAGCTCGTGATGGACGGGCCCCGCACGAGCTCCATAGCCACGAACGGATCGCCGGTCTCGGTGGCGCCGGCGGCGAACACGCGCGCGATGCCGGGATGGTCCATCACCGCGAGCGCCTGCCGCTCGGCGTCGAATCGCGCGGCGATCTCCTTGGAGCCCGGTCCGCCGCGCACGACCTTCAGCGCGACGTGGCGGCGGACCGGGGCGGTCTCCTCCGCTTCGTACACGATCCCCATCGCCCCCTCCCCGAGCACCTGCAGGATCCGGTAGGGTCCAAGGCGCTCAGGAAAGGAGCTGGACGAGGGGGAGAAGCCCGAGTCTGGCACTGTTTACGGCTTCTTCGCCGCGGGCGCCTTGGTGTCGGGCTTTTTCGCGTCGGCCGGCTTCGCCTTCGGATCGCCGACGGACGGGTCGATCGTGACGTCGGGGTCCTTGGTCGTGCCGACGCCCGATTTGAGACAGGTGAGTTGCACGGAGTACGGATACGGGTGTTTCTCCACGACGCTCTTCTTCATGTTACCGGCGTCCTTCCCGCCGGGCGCGTCGTGAATGCCCCAGACGATCGCGTCGTCGTACAACCAGTCGGAGTTGTTCTTCGCGATCACGGTGATGGAGGCGACTTTCTTGTTGTTGCCGGGTTCCTTCCACTTCAACTTCGTCCCGGGCGACACGACGACGTGCTCGTCCGAGAGCGTGATGCTCGCCGTTCCGGCCACGTCATCGCACACGGCTGTGATGTCGACGTGATCACTCCCCGTCAATGCTTTCTTGCCCTTCGTGGCAGCGGCGCCCTGCGCGCTCAGCGCCATCGGTACGACGAGCGCCAGCACTACCATCCCGTAACGCATGCGAACACCTCGGTGAGGGAAGTCCGTAGCTTGGCGTTTCGGGGCTGATCCCGCAAGACGAGGATGGGGCGAGGGCGGTTTGGCGGTGCGCGGCCACGCGCCGCGTCCCTGCCGTTCCACCGGGGCTGCGCTTCGTGATCGTGCGGCGATTGCTGGCCGTCGCAGCGACCGTGCCGTACGTTTCGCGAACCTCGAAAGCCGCGGCGTTACTCCCCCCGAGCGCGCATCACCGCCCGGTCCGGCCGCCTCAACGCGGCGCTCCCCAGCCGCTTCCGCTTCGCCTCCGGCCCGTCCCGCGGTTCGAACTCGCAGGCCGACCTCGAAGCGCAACTCCGCGCGCGCCTGCGATTCCTCTCTGCCGATTTCCCGCGGTGGCTCGCACTCTTTCCGCTGGGCTTTGCGCAGAGCCACGGAGCGTATAGCGACGGCATCTCGTTGTGGTGGATCGTGTCGTACGGCGTGATGATCCCCAACACGTGGCGGCGCAGCGCGACGATGCTCGCCGTCCTCGTCGCGGTCACGCTCATTCCCGACATCGTGAGCGTGATCCGGTACGACGTCGCGGGTGGATCGGCCGCGGCGATCCTCTCGACCAAGCTCATCTTCACCACGTTCGTCGCGCTGATGATCGCGTACGGCTCGTACCGCATCGAAGTGTCCGAGAGCGCGGCGCGCGCGGCGACCCAGCTCGGGCAACATGGATCGACGCGAAGCTCGGCTCCGGCGGCATGGGAGAGGTGTACAAGGCCGAGCATCAGCTGCTGCGCCGTCCGTGCGCGGTGAAGTGGATCCGCATGGAGTATCTCCCCGGGCACACGCTCGAGGAGATCGTCGCGACCGAGGTCCCGCTCGCGCCGACGCGCGCCGTGCACCTGCTGCGTCAGGTGGCGAGCGCGCTCACGGAAGCGCATGCCGCGGGCCTCACACACCGCGACATCAAACCCGGGAACGTGATGGTGTGTGAGCGCGACGGCATCGCGGACGTCGCGAAGCTGCTCGATTTCGGGCTCGTCGTGGCGGCCGGCATGAACGCGGCCGACGCCAAGCTCACACAGGCGGGGATGATCCTCGGGACGCCGGCCTACATGTCGCCCGAGCAGTGCGGCGGT
>CAIRBD010000732.1 GCA_903876745.1 uncultured Gemmatimonadota bacterium | reverse complement strand
GGTGACCTTCTCGATCAGCTCGCCCGCGACCAGGTAGAGCACGTTGTCGTACGCGTACGCGCTCCGGAACGACGTGGCCGGCTTGATGTAGCGCAGCCGCTGCATGATCTCCTTGCGCGTGTACGTCGAGGCCGGCCACCAGAGCAGGTCGCCGGCGCCGAGTCCGAGGCCGCTGCGGTGTACGAGCAGGTCGCGCACGGTGATCTCGCGGGTGACGAACGGATCGTACATCGCGAAGTCGGGGAGATAGCGCGTGACGGGCGCGTCCCATTCCACCTTGCCGCGCTCCACGAGGATCGCGAGCGCGGTGGCGGTGAACGCCTTGGTGTTGGAGGCGATGCCGAAGCGCGTGAACGGATCCACGGGGTCGGGACTGCCGAGGCGCTTCACGCCGTAGCCCTTGGCGAGGACGACCTTGCCGTCCTTGACGATGGCGACGGCGACGCCGGGCACGTGGAAGGTGGCGAGAACCTTCGTGACGTACGCGTCGAAGTCGGGAGGAGGGGCGACTTGCTGGGCGGGAAGGTTCGGCGCGAGGGTGAGCGCGAGGAGGGCCGCAGAACGGAGAGTGCGAGTCATAGGTAGTTGGGAGGGAAAAGCTGTTGACGGTAGACCGTTAACCGTTAACGGTCTACCGTCAACGGCTGTGCTGGAATGCCGCGGCGCCACGCGGGTCTCGAATCGCTTCACGATTCTCGTTTCTCTTGCATGTACGCCATCAGATTGTTCTCGGTATCCCTCCAGAAACTCAGCCACAGTTCGTGGTCGGGCATGCGCGCCACGAGGTGCGGGGCGCCTTCGATCTTGGCGCCGGTCGCCGCGAGCGCCGACGTCGATGACTCGATGTCGCCGGTCTTGAAGTAGAGCACCGACCCCGGCGGCGCGAGTTCGGCCTGCTCGCTCGTCGAGAGCATCAGCCTTACGCCGCCGCAGTCGAAGAAGGCGAGCCCGGACGTTTCGAACAGGAATCGCAGGCCGACCGCGTCGCGATAGAACGCGGTGGCGCGCGGGACGTCCGTGCAGGTGATGGCGATCTGGCCGATGGCGGTGATCGAGGGGGTGTCCGGCATGTCGGCTCCGGGGGGAGAAAGAGATGCGCTCAGAAGAACGGCTCCGTCGGCGGAGCGGACGAGAGGACGAGCGCCACGCGTTGTGCGACGGCCCCCGCGGGGACGCGAACCGTCACGTGGGGCGACATATGATCGCCTGAATGCGCGCGCACGTCCACCGGGGCGTCGCGCGGGGCGCCACAATACCGCCAGCGCCCCTCCGCATCGGTGGGGATATCGAGGACGGTCGTCTGTGCCATGAGCGCGCCGCCGGCTGCGGCCGTGACCCGCCCGGCATGCGTGACGGTCACCGTCACGCCGGCGAGGACGCGGCCCCCCGCGTCGACGACCGTGCCGTACAGCATCGCCCGCGGCGGATCGCCGGCGCGAGGCGTTCTCCCCCCGAAGCAGGCGCGCGCCACCAGCGCCGCGACCGAGGGCACGGTCATCGTGTCGATGCGGGCGTGCTCGGTGACCTCCACCTCCCGCGTGAGCGGCGGCAGCACGGCCTCGCGCATCATCGCGGTCGTCATCGAGGTGCGATAGCGCCCCGGGAGCACGTGCGCGAGCCGTGCTTCGCCGGCGCTGTCGGCCGCGGCACTGTAGCCGGTACTGTCGAAGTCGACGCGCGTTCCGGCGAGCACCGTCTCGGTATCGGCACGCTGCAGGAGGGCGACGTACGTGGCGCCGCCTCCGTCGAACAGCGATGCGTCGCCGCGCCGGATCTCCGCGACTTCCCCGCCCGAGAGAAGGATCGCGCGTGGCGCGAGGAGGCCGCCGTCCGGCGCGATGCCGCCGCCGCGCAGCACGTTGGGTGCGCGCAGCCCCGGAACGCTCGCGCTCGGCTGGACCGCCATCTGCGCCATGCGGAT
>CAIRBD010000731.1 GCA_903876745.1 uncultured Gemmatimonadota bacterium | reverse complement strand
CGTCACCAGGTCGGGGCGCAGCTGCTTGTACTTCTCCACCGCCTGGGAACCCGTCTCCGCCTCGCCGACGATCTCGAATCCCACCTGCTGCAGGATGTCGCCGACCATCGTCCGCATGAAGATCGCGTCGTCACAGATCAGCACCGTGGGAGCCACCGTTCCCTCACCCGTGTGAAGTTGACCCGTCCTGTACGGCGAGCGCCTCGCGCGCGATCGCCTCGATGTCGCACAACAACGCGCTCTCGCCGCCGGCTACGCCGACGTGCACGAGCGCCTGTACCACGCCCCCCGCATCGCGCAGCGCGTCCACCGGCTCGAGCGAGCCCGCCTCGAGTGTCCGCACGTCGCGCACCGCGTCCACCCGCACCCCGAACGACTTGCCCGCCCCCTTCACGATCACGATCGACCCCTGCACCGCGGCATCGCGCACGGCGCCGAACCGCGCCGCCAGATCCACCACCGTGATCAGCGTGCCCCGCACGTTGATCAGTCCGTCCACCCACGACGGCGCCCCCGGGAGCCGCGTTGCCGGCCGACCGGGGACGATCTCCTTCACGGCATCCAGATCACACGCGCACAATCGCCCCGCGGCGCGAAAAAGCAGCACCCGCCGGGCGTCCGGATCAGCCGTCGACTCTATAGAAGCCAAGGTACTCCAGGGGATCGGGGTGGGCAATCAGTTCCGGCATCTGCGCGATGGTCGCCAGCGACGCCCGAAGATCCGCCGGCAGCGGCGACCGGAAGTCCAAAGTGTCCCCCGACACCGGGTGTCTGAAGACGAGCCAGGCGGCGTGGAGGAAATGCCGCTTCGACGGCAACGCCACCATCCGACGGGCCCCGCCCCCACCGTACGTGTCGTCCCCCACCACCGGATGCCCGATAGCCGAGAGGTGCACGCGGATCTGGTGCGTGCGCCCGCTGTGCAGATGCGCCCGCAGCAGGTCGCACGACTCGAAACGCGCCAGCCGCACGAAGTCCGTGCGCGCCGTCCGGCCCGCCTCGCCCACGGCCATCTTCGTGCGGTCGTTGGGATCACGCGCGATCGGCTTGTCCACCGTGATCGTGTCGCCGTCGAGATGCCCCCAGCACATGGCGGCATACCGGCGCGAGATCTTCCGGTCGGCGATCGCCTTGGAGAGCACCCGATGCGCACGCTCGCTCTTCGCGACGACAAGGAGGCCGCTCGTGTCCTTGTCGAGCCGGTGCACCAACCCGGCGCGCTCCTCCCCCGCCCCGTCGGCGAGCCCCTGCCCGCGTCCCTTGAGCGCGTTCACCAGCGTCCCCGTCCAGTTCCCCGGCGCCGGATGCACCACCATCCCGCTGCGCTTGTCCACGACGAGCAGATCCTCGTCCTCGAACACCACGTCGAGGGGGATGTCCTCGCCCTCCACCGACCGCTCGTGCACCGGCGTGATCGTCACGGTGACCGTGTCCCCCGGTTCCATGCGATAGCTCGCCTTCTGGTGCGCGTCGTTGACGAACACCTTGCCGGCCGTGATCAGCGTGGCCGCCTGCGTGCGTGAGAGGTCGGCGCGCTGCGACACGAACAGGTCGAGTCGCGTCCCTTCGTCTTCGTCAGTCGTGTAGCGGTGTGTCGTGTCCACGGATGTGCTCGGCAGAAGTTGGCCCGGCATCCTCGCGCCACAGCACGAGAGCCAGCAGCACTGCACCGCACGTCACCGCGATGTCAGCCACGTTGAAGGTCGGCCAGCGCGACGCGCCGATGCCGATGTCGATGAAATCCACCACGCCGCGCGCGGAACGCAGCCGGTCGACGAGGTTCCCCACCGCGCCGCCGCAGACGAGCGCGAGCGCGAGGGCGCGGAGCCAGTCCTCTGCCCGCGTGCTGCGGAAGAGCTGCCAGAGAAGCGCCAGCGCCCCCACGGCGAGGACGCTGAAGATGATCCGCGACTGCGCCCCGAGGTGCAGTCCGAACGCCGCCCCGGGGTTGTACACCAGCGTGAACCGCACCGTGCTCCCGAGCACGTCGCGCGGGAGATACGGCGGCAGCAGCCGTTCCGACGCCACCCACTTCGTGACGAAGTCCGCGGCCACGACGCTCGCGCCGATGCTCCAGAACATCGGCGCGTGCGCGTTACTTCTTGCCATCTTCCTCACGCTGCTTGCAATCGATGCAGTAACGCGCGTGCGGCAGCGCGTCGAGACGCTCGAACGCGATCTCGCCCTGGCATTGCTGGCACTGACCGAACGCGTCCGGCTTGCGGTACAGACGACGCAGCGCCTGGTCCACGTGCCAGAGGAAGCGGCCCTCCTTCGAGGCGAACAGGAACGCCTTCTCGCGCTCCATCGCGTCGGTGCCCTGATCGGCCATGTG
>CAIRBD010000730.1 GCA_903876745.1 uncultured Gemmatimonadota bacterium | reverse complement strand
GTCTCCTGCCTCCTGTTCCCTGTTCCCTGCCCCCTGTCCCCTGTCCCCTTCTCCCTTCCACCCGGTTGACATGCCGCGGCTGGCATGACGATTTTCCTGAGTCCGGTGGTGCTGGATGCGACCACGGAGTATGCGATGTACCCCGGCACGCTCGCCCACGCGAACTTGCCGATGCTCGCCATTGCGATCGTGACGGCGGGGTTCAGGTGCGCGCCGCTGATGCTCCCCGTCGCATACACGGCGATGGTCACGGCGAACGCCCAGCCGGCGGTGATCACGATCCACCCTGCGTTGTTCCCCTTCGTCTTGTTGAGCACGACGTTGCCCACCACGCCGTCGCCGAGGACGACGAGGAGCATGGTACCAAGCAGTTCCGCGAGATAAGGGGACATCGTGTGGGGGTTGGGGTCTTGGCGAACTACAGGGTGACGTGCACGCGCCGCGGCGAACCGGCCGACTACGGCCAGCTCGCCGGCGGATTCAGCGGACTGCTGAAACATCCGCTGCTCCCGACGCCTCGCCACAGCATCGGAGTCGGCTCGTCGGACTGCCCCTCGGTCACGGCGAGCGCGCAGCCACCGGCACCCGAGATGCCGACCACACGCCGCAGGTAGTACGAGTTGTTCATCTGCTGCCACCGCGAGCCGTCGTATCGGGAGATCCCACCGAAGTCGCTGCCCACGTAGATCTCCTTCGGACCGCGCACCCAGAGCCCCACCTGGAACAGCCCCTGGAACTGCGACGGCACGTGGCTCACGATCGATCCGTCCTTCAGCGGCAGACTCGTCCACTGCGTGCCGTCGAAGTGCACGAGGACGCTGTCTCCCAGGGCCCAGACGTCGCTCGTCCCACTGCCCGCCACGCGGGCGAGGTTGCGCGCCGTGGGGCTGGGCATCGCCGCCCACGCGGTGCCGTTATAGTGCGCGATGCGTCCCCCGGCGCCCACCGCGAAGACGTTCGTCCGCGACGTGCCCCAGAGCCCGTACAGGATGCCCGAGCCGCCCGACGACTCATTCGCACACGCCGTCGCGGACGTGCAGTGCAGGATCGAGTTCTCGCCGGCGATCCACACGTCGCTACCGACGCCCCACACGGCGTTGTAACTGTCGACCGCTCCGATCGGATGATTCACGTCGCTGACCACGCTCCAGCCGCTGCCGCTGTATCGCAGGACCGTGTTGCTGTTGCCCACAGCCCAGGCGTTGCTCGGCCCATCGCTCCAGACGCCCTGCAGGTACCGCGTGGTCGGCGTGTTCGCCGGCGGCGCGTCGATGGTCCAGGTCGCGCCGTCCCATCGCGCGAGCAACAGATTCCACCCCACGGCGAACGCACTCGTCGCCGAAGTCACGATGACGTCGCGCAATCCCGGCTGGTAACTGAGCACCGACACGGACGTCGGGGTGACCTTCTCGATCCGACCGAACGCGGATGCCACGTAGGCGGCGCCGCCGCGCGGGTCGGCCAGCATCTTCCCGCCCGGCTGCGTGAAACGCAGTTGCCCGACGGAACGCCAGACGCTTCCATCGTACCGATAGAACCCGCGCGCACTGCTGGCGCTGTCGCCGTATGCGTAGATCTCGTTCGCCGATACGACGCCCCATTGCAGAAGACGGCCTGTGGGGAGCCCCGTGTTGGGCAACGTGACCCACGACGTGCCGCTCCGTTTCAACATCGCCGGACCATTCATGACGAACACCTGCCCAGGCGCGGGGCAGCTGAGCCCGGACTTGTTCGCCGTACCAAGAGTGGTCTCCACCGTCCAGACGGTACCGTCGAACCGGAAGAGGCCGCCGTTCGGCGAACTGGCGGCGTATGCCTCGTTCGCGCCCGTGATGCATGCACCGTCGAGCCGTTGCGACGCGGGCAGAACGTATCGCTTCCACGTCTGCGTGTCGCCGATCCACACGATGCCGTTCGGGCCCGCTGCGATCACCAGCTTTCCGCCCGCGTTGTTCACACTGGCAACGGCGAGCAGCGAATCGGTGACGGCGGCGACGCGACTGACCGTCGTGCCGTCGTACTTGTAGAGACCGCCCGGCGCCGCGATGTACACTTCAGCTGCCGACAGCGCGGTCTCATCGCTGAACACCATGTTCGACGGAGCGGTCGTCGCCGGCACCCGCTGCCAGGTGCCGTTCTGGAAGATGGCCAACTGTGGATAGAACGGGGGTTGCGTCGGCGTGGGCGTGGACGGGTACGTCGAGCCCGCCGTCAGCGCGAACAGCACGGGGGCTCCCGTCCCGCTGAACGCCCCGGCCAGCGGGGCCGGGCCAAAGAACGAGACCGGCATGTTGTTCCCGCCGAGGCGCAACGCCTCGTCGCCCTGCCACTGCACGACGCCGAATCGCGACGCCGAGAGGTCGATCGCTGGGATGGTCGGCGCATGGCCCGGCGCCACGTCGAACGGCCCGAGGATCGTGTAATCCAACGCCCGCTTGAACGGATCTCCGCCGCCCGACGCCGAGTCCGCGACCAGGCTCAGCGTGTCGGTGACCAGCGCCGCACCGACGAGGATCGTGCAGCCGTCCTTGCCCTGCGTCGCGTTGTACGCGAGGCACGTCGAGAGGTCGACGGGCAGCGTGATCTGTTGCGCGCCGGTCACGAGGGCGACGAACTTCGACGCCATCACCGACGTATCCTTGCCCGTCGCAGCGGCCGCGCCCACCCAGATGTACTTCGCCACCAGCGCCTGTTGCGCCGACGACAGCGTGGTGAGCTGCAGCGCCATCTTCGGATTGACACCACTCGTCGGAGGAGAGAACCCCTTGTCCGCGCACGCGATGACGGCGCACGCGGTGAGCAGCGCAGCCAACACGCGCAGGATCGGCCGCGGCGCGACGACGTTGACGATGGTCATTTCCCCTCCCGCAGCGCCGAAACGCTCACGCCGATGGTCGCACCGACCCCGGTCGTACGCGCCGTTCCGGTGTCGAACGTGCCGTACTGCCCGTGCACGAAGAACCGCGACAGGGTGGACGTTCCCGCGCGCTCGACGCCGAGCGTCACGCCCACCGCCGTGGCGGCCGCGCCGACCATCGCATCGGTGAACTTCATCCCCGACTGCCAGCGGGCATCGGCCGCGAGGATGAGTCCCGCGCCGCTCGCCCCACCGAGCACGCCACCGAGCGCCCCTTCGAGGTACGTCGCCGACGACCCCGCGATCGCTGCGCCACTCGCATCCGTGAACTGCGAACGCTGGCGCACCGCGACGCTCACCGAACTCTCCCTCCAGCCGGAGGCGCCGAAATCCAGTCGCGTGATGGCGGTGACCTGGGGCCCGAGTTTGTAGTCCGCCGTCTGATCCGGAGCACCGGACAGGGTCTGCCGCACCTTGTCGGTGGCGAACACGTCACCGACGAGGAGCGCGCTCAACCGGGCGTCGCCGAACACGCGATCGAGTCCGAGCGTGACGTGCGCCGCCGTTCCCGGCGTGATGCGCGTTTCCGCCGAGCCTGCGGCTAGTGCGAGCGCGATCGGCGAGTACTCACTGCGCTGCTCGACGGAGGCGCCGAGTGCCAGCGCCCAATCTTCCCCCTCGAAGGCGTGCAGGACGCCGACCGTGTATCCGGTACCCGTCCCCAGCGCGGCGATCGGCATGCGAAGGGCCGGCGACCCGATCACTTGCAGCGCGCTCGTTTGATCTGCCGTCAACCCGACCTTGCCGGTCGGCAGGTTGAGGCCGGCCGTGAACAGCAGCGCATCACCGAAGAGCGGTCCGTTGACGCGCACCTTCACGTCCGTCGGTCCGGCCACGGACACGAAGCGGTCACCGCCCCCTGAGCCACCCGAGTTGCCCGAGTTGCCCTGTCCCGACGACGACGCGGACTCCGTGAAATGCGCGCCGCCAAAGACGCCGGCGGCCGATACGTCCACACTGAATCGGCCGAACGTCGAACGCACGCGGACCGGGACCACCACTTCCACCACGTCCGCGAGGCCGCCCGCGCTCTGCGGCAACGCCGTCTGCAGGTGCCACGCCGTGAGGGAGAACCCCGTCCCCCAACCGGTGGATGGCAGCAGGGATTCCTGTGCGCCAACGGGCACGCTCGCGACGAGCACGACCACCGCAAGACCGACTCGCACGCCCGCCCTCATGGATGCACCGTGATGGTGAGGATGAGCGTCAGCACCGACCCGCTCGCGAGCGGCGCATCGACGGCCTCTGGCGTCTTGGCCGCGACCGGGGCGTTGACCACCGGGGCGTTGATGGCCTGCGCGCTCAGGTCGACCACGCGCGCGATGCTGTTGGCGCGCGCGGCCGCGGCCGACGGGGCCGGCGCCGAGGCAACCTGCGCCCGCGCCGCCGTGAACCCAGGGTCCACCCGCAAGGCATCGTCGAACGCCGCGGTGGCACCCGCCGCGTCGCCGCGCGCCTCTGCCTGCACGCCGCGTCCGTACGCGACGAGCGCCGCGACCTGAGTCGTCTGCCGCTGCTCCACGCGGGCGCGCTGTGCCGGCGTGAGGACGATACCCAACCGCTCGAACAGCAGCAGCGCGAGCGCCTTCTCCGCATCGAACACGCGATCGAACGGTGCCTGCGCCGACACCACGTCCTGCACCGTGCCGCCGATGACGTCCACCACGCGCGCGCTCAGCACCACGTTCCCGTTGGGGCCGAACGCCGCGCTGCCCATCAACAGGCGGCGCGCGCCGATCAACCGCCCCACGCGCGGTGCCGTCGCCGGATCGGTGACGCCTTGCTCGACCAACCGGAGTTCGCGCAGGATGGCGCCGGTTTGGAGCCGCTCGACGAGCCGCAGCTCCGGAGACCGCCCCAGGTCGGTCAGCAACAAGTCGGCCAATCCGAAGCCAAGCGGCTGCAGGAGCGTGTCTTGGGCCGCGACGGCGAACGGCAAGACGGCGAACGTCTTCGCCGGGATCGAACTGGCGGCGAATCGTTGCTCGTTCTCGAGCGCGGCCTTGGCGGATTTGTCGGCGTCCGCGATCAGCGACGCACGCCGCTGCACCGGACTGCTCGCACAGGCGGCCGCGCAGGCCAGCAGCGCGACCTGCGAGAGGAGGATGCGATGACGCCGACCGGTCAGGCGTCGCACGATCGAGTGACCGAGCACCATGCGTTCACTGGATGAGGGGGATGAGACAGCCGTGCAAGAAAATACGAGTCGGCTGACTGCCCTGCCAGTGCGCCTGCGCGCGTGCGCTGGCGTCAGCTGACCACGAGCGGCCAGAGGAAGAAGCCGAGCCCGGCGACGCCGAGCACGACCGACCCGTACCACACGGGCCGCACCCGGGTGAGCGCTGCCACGGCGCCGAGCGCGATCGCTACCTGGAAGAGCGCCACGGCGTTGGCGAAGCGATGATGCTTCACCAACAGGAGCTCGGCTTCGTGCCCTTTCGCGTCGCGCTCCTGTTCGAGTTCGCGCGCGGCCTTCTGGATCTCCTCCTGCTCCTTGCCGTACTTGGCTTCGGCCGCTTCGGCCTCGACCGGCACCGGCTTCCCCGCGGCCTTCCACGTGGCGATCACGGACTGCGTCACGGCGCGCTTGATGCCCTTGGCCTGGTAGTAGGCCCACTGATCGGACGCACGCCCCTGCAGCTGCGCGGCGTCGGTCTTGAGCGACAGCGCCTCGTTCACCGTGTCGCCCGCGCGCAGCGCCGCTACGGCCGCGAACGCGGCGATGATCGCTGTCGACAGGGAGATCCAGCGCAACATCCGGCCCCCACCCGCGTGATCGATCTCTTCGTCGATGGTCTCACGCAACTTGTCGAGTTCGAGCTCTGGTCCTTCGGGCATGGCAGGATTCCGGGTGAAGAAAATCGGGCGCCCCGACGGGGCGCCCGATCAACGTGCCTGACAGTGGAGGCGGCGGGATTCGAACCCGCGTCTTGCATAAGATCTTCCGCAGCGTCTACGTGCGTATCCCACCGATTGATGTTTCCAGCGCCTGGCCGGTGGGCCTCCGAACGCTGGATGAGCCCTCTAAGTTTTCGCCCGGCGCCGGAAGGCGCAACGCCAGACTAGCCCGGATTTTCGATACCCAAGAAGCCGCCCCGGGCGGGCTTCCTCATGGGCACTGCTGGACGTAACTAGAAGTTACGCAGCAAGCGCGAAGTTGTTGTTCGCAGTTGAGAATTTCCCGAGTGTTTTACCAGGAACCCGAGGACCTGGGC
>CAIRBD010000729.1 GCA_903876745.1 uncultured Gemmatimonadota bacterium | reverse complement strand
GCGCGGCATAGAAGGGCGCGTAGTCAGGAGCGTTGCGCAGCCCCTTCATCAAGTCATCCGCGCCGCCAACGCGCCCCGTGCCCCAGTAGCCGAGCGCGAGGTAGTAGCGCGGCTTCCAGTCCGTGCTCCAGCGCGTGACGCGCTCGAGCGCCTCGATCACCTCGGGGCGGAACGGGAACACGAGGCGCGGTGAGAGGGCATTGGCCCGCTCGATGAGCGCGCGCGCTTCGGGAAGCGCGGCGGAGCTGTTGGCATCGGTGCCGTGCTCGCCGACGAGCGACGCGCGCCAGTACAGCGCCTCCGGCTGGTCGCCGACGCCTTCGAGCACGCGGCGCGCGGCATCGCGATCGCCGACGTCCTGATAGAACGCGGCGAGTTGGAACAGCGCCTGTTCGGGCAGTTCGCTGCGCACGCCGTCGCGCAGGCGCTTGGGCGCATCGGGCACGCGCTTGAGCAGCAGGCGTTCATACCGCGCGAGTTGACTGAGCGGATCGGCGAGCTCGAGCGCCGCGATGCGCGTGGAGAGGACGGGGTTCGGCGCCACGGTCGCCGCGGCGGTATCGGCATTGCGCGGTGCGACGGCGCGTCGCGCGGCCACCACCTTCACGCCGAGGGCGTCGAGATTCGAGGGATCGACCGCGAGCGCCTTGTCGGCGTACGACACGGCGCGCCGCACGTCACCCTCGACGAGCCACAACTTCGCGAGTTCGCTCCACGCGGCCTGACGGTACTCGGCGCTCTGTGACGCGATCTCGAATCCATCGCGCGCATTGGCAAGGTTGCCGAGGCGGCGGTGGGCGATGCCGTAGTAGTAGTTGGCGGCGCCGTCGTAGCTGTCGATGGCGAGCGCCTCCTTTGCCGAGTGCGCGGCCGATTCGTAGCGCATGCTGCGGATGCCGGACGCGGCCATCTCCGAGAGCGTGGGCACGAAGTTCTTGTCGCGCGCATACGACTTGCCGAAGAAGACGTTCGCGCGGTCGTACTCGCGCTGACGGGCGAGTTCTTTCCCCTGCAGATACAACCCGTACGCGGAGTTCCAGTCGAAGGTCTTCGGCGTGTCGAGAGGACGGTCGAGACTGGTGGACTCGGGGGCGCCATCGAACTCGAGTTTGTGGTCGCCGAGCACGACATTCACTGAGGCGATCGCGACGTTCGGTGCGGCGATCGTGTCGGCGTAGAGCTGCAGCGGCGCGCGCTTCACACGCCGCGCCGAGAGGCGCTTGCCGCCGGCCGTCACGATGAGCGAATCATCGATCGCTTCCACGGGCGAGACCGCGACGATCAGACGGTCGCCGCTGCGCGTGACATTCAGCGCACCGACGGCGCTCGCGACCTTGAATCCTTTCGTGCCGACCACCGGCATCCATCGCTCCGTCCAGCGGTCGGTGACCTGAGGCGAGAAACCGCGGTGCTTGAACGGCGTGAACGTGCTCCCCTCGCTCGACTGATTGAACAGCCGCCCCGACTGCAGCTCGGAATACTGGCCGTCCTTGTCGGTGAGCAGGTCCTCCCAGATCATCCCCTGCCGCGAGAGTCCCCAGATCCAGATCTTCTGCCCCGCCTTCTCGTCGCGCGGGGCGACGCGCGCCATGCCGAAGTCGAGGTCGTGCCAGAAGGCGCCGAAGAAGTCGCCTTCGCCGCCGAACACATGGTACGACTTGTAGCCCTTGAAGTCGTTCTGTTCGTACCAGCTCACGTCGCGGCCGAGTGTCTTGTTCACCGGCCAGTCGCCGTGCTCGCCTTCGTGGCCGAGGTAGCTCGTGCCGGGAAAGACGTACTGGAGATTGCCTTTGGTCTGGATGCCGGCGGTCATCCAGTGGTAGTAGGGCTCCTCGAGCGCCGAGCCGTTATACCAGGTGCTGGAGGTGGTGAACGAGGCCTGGCCGGGCGCGAGCCGCGTCTCCACGCGCCACGTGGTGTTGGTGAGCAGGTCGAGCGCGCCCGTGATGCAGCTGATGGAGCCGTCGGCGTTGGTGCGCGTGGTGTAATCCACGGGCGTCGAGACGTTGGGCGTGTGGCCGATGATGCCGTAGTTCGCCTCGATGCCGCCGCTCGTCCACGGGCCGCGCATGGCGATGTCGCGGAATTTCACGGCGTGGTTGTAGTAGATGAACGACCGGCCGTTCTTCTTCTCGATGGCCGCCCAGATCTTGC
Organism: uncultured Gemmatimonadota bacterium; assembly: GCA_903876745.1. Taxonomy (GTDB): domain Bacteria; phylum Gemmatimonadota; class Gemmatimonadetes; order Gemmatimonadales; family Gemmatimonadaceae; genus Fen-1231. Next base: position 1,763 of record CAIRBD010000729.1, on the reverse strand, counting down.
CGCCGATCTCCGGGAGGATGAGTACGCGGATGTACTCGTTCTCGAGTTCCACCACCTTCCATTCCTTCGCGACGGACTTGTCCGTGAAGCCGTCGAACCGGAAGTACGGGTAGATGCGACCGACGACGGGGATGGGATTGGGATCGCTGAAGGGGTACGTGGGGAACGACTGTCGGTACTCGCGTACGCGGGCGGATGTTCCACTGACGCTCGCCACGGCGGCGACCGTCGCGACCTTCGCCACCTCGGCGACGGGAGGTTTCGCGATTGCCGATGCTGCGGCGGCGGGGCTCAACGACGCCGCAGGTCGTCCCGGCGCGGGGGACGGCAACGTCGCCGCAGATCCTTTCGGCGCGGGGGACGGCAACGACGCCGCAGGTTGTCCCGATGCGGCAGCGGGGCTGAGCGACGCGGCGATGAGCGTGGCCGCGAAGGCAAGGGAACGTCTCATGTGGCTCACTTCAGGATGATGAGGATGCCCTTCCCTGGCGCGATCTCAATCCCTTCGCTTGGCGCGATGGTGCGCGCTGCCTGCAACCCGGTCACTTCGGGCGCTGCGATGGTCGCCTTCGCGCCGTCGATGCCGAGTGCCTTCCAGTCGATGGCGAGCTTCACCGTCACGGGGCCTGGTGCCCAACTCGCCACGGCGACGAGTGCGCGGCCGTTGCGGCGGTAGACCGTCGCCTTCACGTCGTCACGGCCGGTCTTCACCTGCACGGTGGACGCCCAGTAGCCGAACATCGTGGAGCCCTTCATGCCGAAGCTGTCCCACAGCTTCCAGAGCGGACGCGGATCGGCGTTCGCCGACCAGGGCATGCGATTGGTCATGCCGTACACCATGCCGCGCCACGGGTTGCCACCGTCCTGCAGCATCTCCCCCATCAGGCCGAAGGGGATGCCGCTGACTTCGGTCAGGAAGAAATCGGCGGAGCTCTTCTCGTAGTCGAAGTACTCGCCGTACCAGAGGCGGCTCAGATACGGAAAGTGCTCCATGTACAGCATCGCGCTGTTCTGGAAGCCGTCGTTGGGATTGTACTGATTGGCCGAATGCAGGTCGACGATGCCGGGGCGCCCGTTCTGCACGAGCATGCGTTTCACGCGCTTCATCGTCGTGCGGTCGAATGCCACGTCGTCGAGGTACAGCCCGTCGATGCCGACGTTCTTCACGAGCCAGTTGATCCCTTCCACGTAATAGTTGTGCCAGCGGCTCATCCCGCTGTTCACGACGGCGGCGTCCTTGAGCTCGGGCACGAACCACGCGGCGATGTAATCGTCGCCGAGGTGTTCCTGGAGCCAGGAGTAGCCGCCCCCCTTGCCGGGCGAGTAGATCTCGTGGCCGAGGCTGCGCATGGCGAACGTCTCATAGCTGCGGTTCGAGAGTTCACGCACCGTGTTGTAGATCTTGACGTTCAACCCGCGCTTGTGCGCGGCGTCGATGTACGCCTTCATCGTATCGTGCGCGATGAACGGATAGTTGATGTACGGGTTGATGGGCGTCGCGTGGTGCACGTTGATCACGTTCGCACCGGCCGCGGCGATGGTGTCGAGCGGCGCGAACTTGTGGTAGAACCGGTGGTCCCACTGGAAGTCGGTATCGATGGGATGGAACGGCGTGACGAGGAAGTGCACGTCGAACCGCAGCGAATCGCCCGCCGCCATCGTACGCGCGCCGCTCGCGGCGCGCACCATCACCGCACCCTGTTCCTCCCGCCAGCTGATGCCACCCTTCCCCGCATTGCCCCAGCTCGGCGGGAGCAGCAGCG
>CAIRBD010000728.1 GCA_903876745.1 uncultured Gemmatimonadota bacterium | reverse complement strand
GCAGGTCGCGTACGTGCAGCAGGCGAAGGAGCGGGTCCAGATTCGACTCGTAGACGCGGAGGTCGACCGCGTTGCCGCCGAGCGCCCGGATGACCTGCGGCTTCCGGAGCCTCGAGGCGGCCTGGCGCATGGCCGCGAGCGACCAGAACGTCAGGCGGAAGAACTCGAAGAGCTCGCCGTCCGAGAAGCCCCAAAAGTCCTTTTTGCGCACCGGCGTGACCGTCTTGCACCTCAGGAAGCGCGCACTGGAGTTCAGGTGCCGCTCGATCTCACGGAGGTTGGTGGAGCGCCGGGCGCCCCGCGACATCGCCGGCGGCACGCGGAGGTACAGGAAGGGCGTGAAGTCGTCGATGCGGAGGCACGCCGAGCGGCCCGCCGCGTCGACGCCGAAGGCCCGCACGACGTAGCGACGGCTGTCCACGTCCGCCTTGCCTTTGCCACCCTCGTCGCCGTCGTCCTCGTCGTCGTCTTCTCCTCCGACGTTGGCATCCTCCTCGTCCATCGCGTGCCAGCTCAACGCCTGGAACTCGAGGGGGGCGGCCGCCGACGAGGAGGTCGGCGGAGGAGGAGGCAGGGGCATCCCGAGCCGGGCGTACACGCCCGCCCGCGTCGAGGGCACCTTATCGTCGCCGGAGGCGTCGCAGTCGACCATGTCGAATTGCTGCACGTACTGGTGTGATGGACGCTCTCCTTTACACCCCGATTAGTGTACCGACGTTGTACGGTGTGGGGCAACTACCAGTCAGAGGGTTCATCCAAGTCCAGCCACTCGCGGATCCGACGCTTCAGCGTTGCATCGAGGTCCTCCTGGCCGGTGAACATGCAACGCTTTGCATCCGACGACCGCGCCTCGACGACGTCCAGGAAGGTCGAGACGTGGAGGCTGAGAGCACTTGTCCGCCGGCACCTGGAAGACGGCGCCCCCGTGGCACACGAACACGTCCGCCGCGCCCGTGAAGCTCGCGTACTTCCAAGCGCAACGCCACTCGAACACCAGCAGGCACGTGTCGCTGACGCCCAGGCGTTCGACGCGCACGCCCTCGTCGCCGTCGATCACCCAGACGACGCGCTTGCCGTGGAGGCCGTAGTCGCGGCCTCGGGCGTCGACCTCGTCTCTTTTGATGTAGCTGTGTTGGACCTCGATGACGACGCGCCCGCCGCACCCCATCGCATCTGCTCGCCGTGCCTGGGAGCCCCCGGGAAGCCGGGCATGAACGACCTCGCGATCGGCAAAGCGGTTCTGCCACGCGTTGTGCCACAGGCTGGGCATGGTACACGAGGGGATGATGAGAGGATGGGAACCGGTACCTGTTTATACCCAGACGTTCTAAACCACAAGGGAGTCGGTGTTTACGGGGTCGACCCAGACCCTCTAAACGACGAGTCTCATGTTGTAGATCATTAACTTTTGTCTGCGGTTGCTCTGCGAGTATGCATCGCAGCACTTGCCCCCCCGGGCCTTCGCGATTTGCTTGCATCCAAGGCATGCGTACTCGGCCTTGATTCCCCGCCGGAAACCAAACTGGCCGAGGACCGATGCGTCGACTTCATACTTTGTCCCTGTGGACGCCTCGAACGACGTCTGCAGGTCAAGCTCCCACGTGACGTGTCCCTCGACCCGGGTGATGATGCACCCCCTCTGCTTGTCGTCCATCGCGAGGAACTC
>CAIRBD010000727.1 GCA_903876745.1 uncultured Gemmatimonadota bacterium | reverse complement strand
GGCTTCGACGAGTGGTACGGCATCCCGCGTACGACGAACGAAGCGCTGTTCACGAGCTCGAACGGCTACGACTCGTCCGCCGTGCCGGTTCCCTACGTGATGGAAGGTCGTAAGGGCGAGAAGGCGCGCAACGTGGCGCCGTTCGACCTCGAGATGCGCCGGCGCATCGACGCGGAGCTCGTCGTGCGCACGAATGGCTTCATGCGCCGGCAGGTGAGCGCAGGCAAACCGTTCTTCGCCTTCGTGCCGCTCACGCAGCTGCACTTCCCGACACTGCCCAACCACGATTTCGCCGGCCGCACCGGCAATGGCGACTTCGCCGACTCGATGGTGGAACTGGATTTTCGCGTCGGGCAGATCCTCGACCAGCTCGATGCCCTCGGCATCGCGGACAACACCATCGTGCTGTTCGGCAGCGACAACGGGCCCGAGTTCCGGCGTCCGTGGCGCGGCACCGCGGGCCCGTGGCAAGGCACCTACCACACAGCGATGGAAGGCGGGCTCCGCTCTCCCTTCATGGTGCGGTGGCCAAAGCACGTGGCGGCAGGTCGCGTGAGCGACGACATCGTCCACATCACGGACCTCTACACCACGCTCGCGCACGCAGCCGGCGCCATGCTACCGACCGACCGTCCCATCGACGGCGTCGACCAGCTCGACTTCCTGCTCGGCACGCAGGCACACTCGGGGCGCGAGGGCTTCGTCTTCTATATCAAGACCGAGATGCGCGCGGCGAAGTGGCGCAACTACAAGATGCACTTCGTGTGGGAACCGGAGCCGAACGTCGGTCCCAAGATCCTCGAGACGCCGTGGATCTTCAACCTGCTGCAGGACCAGAAAGAAGAGACCGACATCGCCACCACGAACGGCTGGGTGTCGGGGCCGTTCCAGAAGATGGTCCGCGCGTTCCAGACGAGTCTCAAGGACTATCCGCCGATTCCCCCCGGTGCGCCCGACGATTTCGTCCCGAAGCCCGCGGTGAAGCCCTGATCCCTCGAACCACGGAGCGGCACGCCGCATGCAGAAGAGCCCTTCGACGAGCACCGCATCCGCGTTGATCGACGCGAGGATCGCGCAGCTGGGCGACTGGCGAGGCGAGGTGCTCGCCCGTCTCCGCGCGGTGATCACATCGGCGGACCCCGGCGTGACCGAGGAGTGGAAGTGGGACGTGCCGGTGTGGTCGCACAGCGGCATCATCTGCACGGGCGAGACGTACAAGAAGGCCGTGAAGCTCACCTTCGCCAAGGGCGCTTCGCTGAAGGATCCTTCGGGACTCTTCAACTCCAGCCTCGAAGGCAAGGTCCGGCGCGCCATCGACGTCCACGAAGGCGACGCGGTGAACGAGAAGGCACTGAAGGCACTTATCCAGTCTGCGGTGGCCTTGAACACCTCGTCCTGAGGCGCAGCGCCCGCAACGCGATCTGAGGGCGCGCGCCTATTCGACGCGCTCCTCACGTTCGGCCCCGCGATACGCGCGCAGCCACTCCTCGCTCCACCGGTCGAACTCACCCGCGCCGATGGCCGCGCGCGCATCGCGCATCAGCCCCATCAGCATCGCGAGGTTGTGCAGCGCGATGAGGCGCGGCCCGAGCGGCTCATCGGCCGCGAACAGGTGACGCAGGTAGGCGCGGTCGTACTGCGTGCACGCGGGGCACGGACAGCCGTCCACGAGCGGCGCGCGATCGAGGCGATTCGTCCCTTTGAGCAGCTGCACGGTGCCGCGCGGCGTGAACGCGGTGCCGTGGCGCCCCATGCGCGTGGGGGCCACACAGTCGAACAAGTCCATGCCGCGGCGCACACTCTCGATGAGGTCGTCAGGAAAGCCCACCCCCATGAGATAGCGCGGACGGTCGCGCGGCAGCTCCGCGCCACACACGTCGAGCGTGGCGTACATCTCCGGCTTGGGCTCGCCCGTGGAGAGTCCACCCACCGCGATCCCCTCCCAATCGCCGATCGCCAGCACGCCACGCAACGACGCGCGCCGGAGTTCGGCGTGCACGCCGCCCTGCACGATGGGAAAGAGCGCCTGCAACGGCGCGCGCCGTTCGTCATCATCGGTCGCCGGCAACGGCGGCGTTCCGGGAGGTGAGGGCACGTCGGCCAGCGGCGCGCGCCCCTCGCGCGTGAGCCGGTCGAACTCGGCGTGGCACCGGTCGAGCCAGCGCAGACTCCGCTCCATCGCGGCCCGCGCGGGCGCGAGTTCGCTCCCGCCGGCGATGAGTTCGTCGAGCTGCATGATCACGTCCGCACCGAGATTGCGCTCGATCTGCATCACGCGCTCGGGCGTGTAGGCGTGCACGCTGCCGTCGAGCTTGCTGCGGAACGTGACGCCTTCCTCGCTCACCTCGCGATAGCGCGCGAGCGAGAACACCTGAAAGCCGCCGGAGTCGGTGAGCATCGGCCCGTCCCACCGGGCGAAGGCGTGCAGTCCGCCCAGCGCGCGCACCACCGCATCGCCCGGGCGCAGGTAGAGATGGTACGCGTTCGCGAGGAGCATCCGCGCGCCCATCGCGGCCACCTCGGGCGTGGCGAGTCCACGGATGGCGGCGTGCGTTCCCACCGGCATGAACGCGGGCGTCTGCACCGTGCCGTGCGGGGTGGTG
>CAIRBD010000726.1 GCA_903876745.1 uncultured Gemmatimonadota bacterium | reverse complement strand
CGCCGCGCATGGCGCCGGTCTACCGCGTGGACCTCGTCGGCGCGCCCGCGGGCCCGGTGGCCGCCGGAGTCGTGACCGACAAGCCCGCGACCGCCGAACAGGCGGCCAAGACGCCGCCGAAGGCCGCGTCCAAGGAAAAGGCGCCGACGGTGCCCACGAAGGCAAAGAACGTCCCCAAGGCGCCGGTGCGAGCGACCCCCAACGTGACGCCCACGAGCACCCCGCAGGCCGCCGTGAAGAACGCGCCCAAGGCGGGGAGCGGCGAGGTCGGCGGCCGGGGGACGGACGTCGCCACGGTGCATACCGAGGGAGCCGAGTTTCCCTTTCCGGGGTATCTGGAGAACATCGTCCGTCAGGTGCGGCTGAACTTCCAGCCCAAGGGGAATGTCGGGGCGCTCAAGGCGCAGGTGTTCTTCATGATCCGACGCGACGGCTCCGTCTCGATGTTCCGCTTCATCACGCGCAGCGGCGTGTACGCGTTCGATCTCGAAGCGCAGGGCGCCATCGAGGCGGCCGCGAAGGCCTTCGGGCCGCTGCCGGCCGGATTCACGAACGACGTGCTCCCGGTGACCTTCGATTTCGACCCTACCCGACTGCGATGACCTGCTCCCGACCGTGTGACCGCCGAGGCTGGCAGCCCGCGTTCCTCGCCCTCGCCGGGCTGTTCCCGGCCCTCCTCGCCGCGCAGGACACCACGGGCGGCGTCCGCATCGGCCTGACCTACACGGCGGGCTCGCGGCCCGGGGTGTTCGTCGCGCCCGTCTCGGGCGCGTTCGCCGATTCCGTGCGCGCCATCATCGCCCGCGACCTCGACTACGGCGACCGAGTCACGGCCATCGTGCCCGAGGGAGGCGAGCCGCTCAACGGCGCGCTCAACTACCCGCTCTACGCCCGGCTGGGCGCGCAGGCGGTGCTCCAGGCCACGATCACCCCCTCGGGGTCGCTGCACATCGCCCTGCACGACGTGGGGGCCGCCAAGGTGAGCATGGTGGGCGACTTCCCTGTCACGCAGGTGCCGCTGAGCCCCGAGTGGCGACTCGCCGTCCACGGTGCGGCGGACGAGGTCGAACGGTGGGTGACCGGTACCCGTGGCATCGCCCAGTCGCGCGTGCTGTTCGTGCGCGACAAGGGGCTGTGGATCGTCGATTCCGACGGCGCCAACGTGAGGCCCTTCGGCATCGGCGGGTCGACCGCCTCGACGGCGCTCTCCCCCGCCTGGCATCCCTCCGGCCGCTACGTCGCCTACTGCGAGATGACGGACGAAGGGACGCGCATCATCCTGAAGGACCTGCTCACGGGCAAGTCGCAGCGCATCGCGGCCCGCCCCGGGACCAACACGACCCCCGCCTTCTCCCCCGACGGCAGCACGCTGGCCTTCACCTCCGGGGAGGAAGGCACCGACATCTTCCTCGTGAACCCGTTCACCGGGGAGCCGGCGCACCGCGTGACCGTGTCCCGTGGCAAGACCGACAGCTCCCCCACCTTCAGTCCCGACGGCCGCCAGATCGCCTTCACCTCGGATCGCCTCGGCCACCCCGAGGTGTATATTGTGGATACCGACGGCGCCAACGTCGAAGTGTTGACGTCGACGGGATTTGGCGATCAGCTGTACCGCTCCAATCCCGACTGGTCTCCGGATGGACGCCGCGTCGCGTTCCAATCGCAGATCAACGGTGTATTCCAGGTGATGACCATCAATGCACGCGATCGCAGCGTGCAGGCGCTCACGAGCGAGGGACGCAACGAGGATCCCACGTGGGCACCCGATGGGCGTCACATCGTATTCACGTCCACGCGCTCGGGTCCCAAGCAGCTCTGGGTCCTCGACACGGAGACGTATCGCATGCGGCAGCTGACCCGCGTGGGTTCGGCGCGACAGGGCGCTTGGTCACCGCGGCTCGACAACGCGAAGTAAGCAGCTCCAACAACACCCCCACCCGGAGACCCGTTCATGCTCGCCCCTCGCCGCTCAGCTACCGCGTTGTTGCTGGCCGTTGCCGCCATCTCGGCGTGCAAGCCGAAGCCCGTTCCGCCCGTGGTGCCCGTCGCGCCGCCGGCCGCCCCCGCCAAGCCCGCCTTCAACAAAGATTCGGCGGACGCCGCCGAGAAGGCCAAGGCCGCTGCGGCCGCCGCCGCCGCTGCCGCTGATGAAGCGCGCAAGAACGCCGCCGCCGTCGCCGCCGTGAAGGCCGTGCTCGCCAAGGTGGTGTACTTCGACTACGACAAGGACGAGATCCGCGACGACCAGAAGGCGACGCTCGAGGCGAAGGTGCCGGTGCTCGCCGCCAACGCCGCGCTCCGCCTCCGCGTCGCCGGCCACACCGACGACCGTGGCTCCGACGAGTACAACATCGCCCTCGGCCAGCGCCGCGCCGCGTCGGTGAAGCGTTACCTCGCCGCCCGTGGCATCGCCGAAGCGCGCGTCGAGACGATCAGCTTCGGCGAAGAGCGCCCGGTGGTGCAGGGGCAGACCGAAGACGCCTGGTCCAAGAACCGCCGTGCCGAGTTCGAGATCATCGGCGGCGCCGACACGATCAAGGCGCCGAAGTGATGCGTGGCGCGCGCCGTCTCACGATGCTGCCCTTCGTCGCACTGCTGACGGGGGCGTGTTTCGCGACGCGCGAAGACATGCGGGTCCTGCAAGGGGACATCGCGGTGCTTCGCGCGGAGGCGGCGCGCGCCGATTCGGCGCATCGCGCGCAGATGCGGACGGTGGCGCAGCAGGTGGGCGCCGTCTCCGACACGCTGCGCTCGGTGAACGCGTTCCTCGCCCGCTTCCAGGGCGACTTCACGCTCACCATGCATACGTTCGGTCAGCAACTGCTGACCGTGCAGGAACTCACCGGGCAGAGCCAGAAGAAACTGCAGGAGATGCGCGCCGATCTCGAAGCGCGTGAGGCCGAACGGGCGGCCGCAGCGTCGCAGGCCGCCGCACAGCAGCCGAATGTAGCCGTCCCCGGCAGCTCCTCTGTGTCCTCTGTGCCCTCCGTGGTGAATGGGGTCCCTTCCACTCCCACTGCGCCGCAGCCCGGCCCCAACCAGCTCTTCCAGCTCGCCCTCTCGCAGTGGCAGGCCGGTCGCGCCTCCGCCGCGCGCAGCGGCTTCGAGGAGTTCCTCGCGCAATACCCGACGAACGATCTGGCGGCCGAGTCGGCGCTCAAGATCGGCCAGTCGTGGGAACTCGACGGCAAGAT
>CAIRBD010000725.1 GCA_903876745.1 uncultured Gemmatimonadota bacterium | reverse complement strand
CGCCGTCGCATCGCGCAGGAGACGCGCGACCTGTACGCGCCGCTCGCGCACCGGTTCGGTCTCGCCAACCTGAAGGCCGAGCTCGAAGACCTCGCCTTCAAGTTCCTCGAACCCGAGGAGTACAAGACGCTCGCCAAGCTCATCGTGCAGAAGCGCGGGGAGCGCGAGGCGCTGATCAACGAGATGGGGGAGCCGCTCCGCCAGCGGCTCACCGAAGCGGGGATCACGGTCTACGAAGTGAGCGGCCGCCCGAAGCATCTGTGGTCGATCTTCAAGAAGATGCAGAAGCGCGACAAGCCGTATGACGAGATCTACGATCTGCTCGCCATTCGCGTGCTCGTGGACAGCGTACAGGACTGTTACCACGCGCTCGGCGTGATCCACGGCGAGTGGACGCCGCTGCAGGAGCGCATCAAGGACTACATCGCGAGTCCCAAGAGCAACGGCTACCAGTCGCTGCACACGACCATCTTCGGCCCGCGACAGACACTGTTCGAGATCCAGATCCGCACGCGTGACATGCACCGCACCGCCGAGAACGGCATCGCGGCGCATTGGCGGTACAAGGGGGATGCCGCGGCGGGCGAGGAGCTCGACCGCGCGCTGCACTGGTTCCGTCAGGTGCTCGAACTGCAGCTCGACGCCGAGTCGCCGGACCAGTTCCTCGAGTTCCTGAAGCTCGACCTGTACCAGGACGAGATCTTCGTGTTCACGCCGAACGGCGACGTGATCCAGCTGCCGCGTGGCGCGACGCCGCTCGACTTCGCCTTCGCCGTGCACACCGAGGTGGGGCTGCACACGCAGGGCGCGAAGGTCAACGGGCGCATCGTGCCGTTGTCGCGCGAACTCAAGAACTCCGAGACGATCGAGATCATCCGCTCGGCCAACGCGCGGCCCAGCCGCGACTGGCTCGCGCACGTACGCACGGGACGCGCGCGCCATCGCATCCGCCAGTGGCTGCGGCTCGAGGAATCCAAGACCTCCATCAAGATCGGGCAGGAGATCCTCGAGCGGGAGCTGAAGCGCCGGCGCCATCCCAAGCTCACGGACGCGCAGCTCGAGGGCGCCGCGACGACGCTGAAGCTCAACGACCCCGCGCATCTGTTCGCGTCGGTGGGGCAGGGCGACATCAACGTCACCCAGGTGCTGCGGGCGATCTACCCCGATTTCGACGAGCGCGACGACTCGGCGCTGAAGGCGAGCCCGCTCGAGCGGCTGATGGACCGCATGAAGCGCACGGGCACGTCCAAGGGGATCCGCATCTCCGGCGTGGACGGCGTGATGGTGCGGTACGCGCAGTGCTGCCAACCGGTGCCGGGCGACAAGGTGGTGGGCTACGTGACGCGCGGACGCGGCGTGAGCATCCACCGCGGCGATTGTCCCAACGTGCTCACGCTCGCGCACGAGCCGGAACGGCGGCTCGACATCGACTGGCAGGAGAACGAGGGGGAGCGGTTCGTCATCCGGCTCGCCATCGAGGGCAGCGACCGGCGCGGGCTCTACGCCGACGTGGCGGCGGCGGTGAGCGAGACGGGGACGGATGTCCGCTCGCTCGAACTCAAGTCCACGGACGGCCGCGTGACGGGGGCGGCGCTCGTCGAGGTGGAGAACCTCATCCACCTCGAGAAGATCATCAAGGCCGTGCGGCGCGTGAAGGGGATCGCCGAAGTGGCCCGGCGCGAGCGGATCTCGGCGGACGAGTAGCGGCCTGCCGCGCGCCCTGCGTCATCCTTAGGTTACGCGCATGGCGCATACACTCTTGCTCGTCCATTCGTACCTCCGCTGGCTCGTCGTGGCCGTGGGGCTCGTTGCCGTTGCCCGTGCCGTGTCCGGCGTCGTCGGCGCCCGCGTGTACGGTGCCGCCGACAAGAAGGCGGGGCTCTTCTTCACGATCACGCTCGACGTGCAACTGCTCGTGGGGCTCGTGCTCTATGCCGTGAGTCCGGTGACAGTCGGTGCGATGAAGGACATGGCGGCGGCGATGCACGACGCGCCGACGCGGTTCTTCGTGGCCGAGCATCCCGTGTTCATGCTCCTGTCGCTCGTGTTCGTGCACGTGGGGAGCGTCCTCACGAAGCGCGCCGAGTTCGATCGCGCGAAGTTCGTGCGCTCGGCCGTGTGCTACGCGGCGGCGATGGGGCTGGTGCTGGCGGGGATCCCGTGGTGGCGCCTGGGCGGCAGCTGAGCCACGCGCCGGCCGGTCCGGCGGTCGCCAAATCGGCCGCCCGACCGCTTCCCGAACAAAAGCCAAAGCTGCTATATTGAGGGATGCCCCCCGCCGCCTTCGACCTCCGCGCCCCCTTTGAACCCGCGGGCGATCAGCCGAAGGCCATCGTCGAGCTGACCAAGGGGCTCGAGCGCGGCGACCGCTTCCAGACGCTGCTGGGCGTCACCGGCTCCGGGAAGACGATGACCATCGCCAACGTCATCCGGAACTGGGGGCGGCCGACGCTGGTCATGTCGCACAACAAGACCCTCGCCGCGCAACTCTACGGCGAACTGAAGTCGTTCTTCCCGAACAACGCCGTCGAGTACTTCATCTCGTACTACGACTACTATCAGCCCGAGGCGTACGTGCCCTCGAGCGATACGTACATCGAGAAGGACGCGTCGATCAACGACGACATCGACCGGCTGCGGCTGCGCGCCACGTCGTCGCTGATGGAGCTCGAGGACGTCATCATCGTGGCGACCGTCTCCGCCATCTACGGCCTCGGCGACCCCGAGACGTACCGGCAGACGATGGTCACCCTGCACGTCGGTCAGCGCATCGCGCGCGACGAGATCCTCCGCTCGCTGGTGAAGATCCAGTACTCGCGCAACGATGTGGCGTTCGAGCGCGGCACCTTCCGGGTGCGCGGCGACACGGTGGAGATCTTCCCGGCGTACGAGGAGCAGGCGGTGCGCGTGGAGATGTTCGGCGACGAGATCGAGCGGATCTCCAAAGTGAACGCGCTCACCGGCGAACCGATCATGTCGTTGCCCAAGACGGCGGTGTACCCGGCGAAACACTTCGTGACGACGCGGCCGACGCTCGAGAAAGCGCTCGTGAAGATCCGCGCGGAGCTCGCGCAGCGACTGCTCGAGCTGCGCGCGGCCAACAAGCTCCTCGAAGCGCAGCGCCTCGAATCGCGCACGAACTTCGACATCGAGATGATGCTCGAGATCGGCACCTGCCCGGGCATCGAGAACTACTCGCGCCACCTCGCCGGACGCGAAGCCGGCGAGCGGGCGGCGGTCCTCTTCGACTACTTCCCCGACGACTTCCTCGTCGTCGTCGACGAGTCGCACGTGTCGCTGTCGCAGATCGGCGGGATGTTCAACGGCGACCGCTCGCGCAAGACGACGCTCGTCGAGTACGGGTTCCGCCTGCCGAGTGCGCTCGACAACCGGCCATTGATGTTCGACGAGTTCCTCTCGCTCACGCCGCGCGCCATCAACGTCTCGGCGACCCCCGGGGACATCGAGCTCAAGCTGTCCGAGGGTGCCGTCGTCGAGCAGATCATCCGCCCGACGGGGCTCGTCGATCCCACGATCGACATCCGCCCCGTGCGCGGGCAGGTGGATGACCTCCTCAATGAGATCCGCATCCGCGAGCGGAAGGGCGAGCGGGTGCTCGTCACGACGCTCACCAAGCGCATGGCGGAGGACCTCGCGGATTATCTGCAGCAGGTGAAGGTGCGGGTGCGCTACATGCACTCCGACATCGACGCCATCGAGCGGATGGAGATCGTGCGCGGGCTGCGCCTCGGCGAGTTCGACGTGCTCATCGGCATCAACCTGCTGCGCGAAGGGCTCGACATGCCCGAGGTGTCGCTCGTCGCGATCCTCGATGCCGACCAGGAAGGATTCCTGCGCAGCGAGCGGTCGCTCATCCAGACCATCGGTCGCGCGGCGCGCCACGTGAACGGCACGGCCATCTTCTACGCCGACCGCATCACCGGCTCGATGCAGCGCGCCATCGACGAGACCGACCGCCGCCGCGCCATCCAGACCGAGCACAACCGCGTGCACGGCATCACGCCGCGCGGCGTGACCAAGAGCGTGGATGAAGTGCGCTTCATCACGCGCGTGGCCGACGCGCGCGACGAGCGCGAGGCCCGCGCCGACGACCGCGCCACGCGCGGCAAGCAGAAGCGCGTGGCCGAGGCCGCCGCGCATTACGGCACGGACGACCTGCCGGCGCTCGTGTTGCGCCTCGAGCAGGAGATGCGCGACGCCGCCAAGAACCTCGATTTCGAGACGGCCGCGCGGTTGCGCGACGAGCTCTTCGACATCCGCGCCAAGATGGATGGCAACCGGAAAGAACCGCGGCGGAGCCGTGTCCAGCGCTGACCTCACCCTCGCCGAACTCGAGGCGTGGGGCGAGCGGCTCGGCGCCGCGCTCGCGCCGCCTGCACTCATCACGCTCGAGGGAGACCTCGGGGCGGGAAAGACGACGCTCGTGCAGGCGATCTGCCGCGGGTACGGGGTCACGGATCCGGTGACGAGCCCGACGTTCGCGCTGGTGCATGAGTATCAGGCGCCGCGCTCGTCGCTGTTCCACCTCGACCTGTACCGCCTCACGGGTCCGCACGAACTTGCGAACATCGGGTGGGACGACGTGCTCGCCGCGCGCGCCGTGGTCTGCGTGGAATGGCCCGATCGCGCGGGTGAACTGCTTCCAGCGCCGTCGATGCGCGTGACGCTCGCCCATCTCCCCGACGCGCCGGACCGTCGGCGGGTGAGCTGGTGAGCGGCGTCGTCACGCTGGCGCTCGACGCGAGCACGTACGTGGGCACGGTCGCCGTGCTGCGCGACGACGTGCTCGTGGCCGAAGGGGACGCGCTGATGCGCGGCGAACGCGAGGAGCGGCTGATGCCGGCCGTCGTCGCGGTCCTCGCCGAGGCCGGATGCACGGCGCGCGACGTCGCGCGGGTGGTGTGCGGCGCGGGGCCGGGCAGCTTCACGTCGCTGCGCATCGCCGGGGCCATCGCCAAGGGGATCGCGCTCGGTGCGGGTGCGGCACTGTACGATGTGTCGTCGCTCGCGCTCGTCGTCGCGGGGCATGCACTGCCACTCCCCGTGGGTCGGTATCTCGCCTCGCTCGACGCGATGCGCGGCGAGCGCTACGCCGTCGTGTTCGAGGTGCAGGCCGATGGCCGCCTGCGCGAAGTCGAGCGGCTCGGCATCGTGGGCGACGCGGCGCTCGCCGCGGCGTGCGAGCGGCTCGGCGCGCAAGCTATCGGGCCGCACCAGTTGCTGGACGTCGCGCCCCACGCGCGTGGCGTCGCCCGGCTCATCGGCACACCGCTCGTGCGCGGCGTGCCGCTCGACACGTGGGAACCCGCGTACGGGCGGCTCGCCGAGGCACAGGTGAAATGGGAGGCGGCGCACGGACGGCCGCTCGGCGCATGACGCGGTCCGTGCCGGTGCGCATTCGCGCGGCCGAGGAACGCGACATGGACGCGGTGCACATGCTCGAAGTGGCGTCGTTCACCGACCCGTGGCCGCTCGCCGGATTTCGCGAGATGCTCGATCAGGCGCACGTGCGGTTCGACGTCGCCGAATCGGAGGCGGGGCTGCTGCTCGGCTATCTGATCGTGCTGCGGGCCGCCGACGAGGCCGAGGTGGCCAACCTGGCGGTGCAGCCCGCCGCGCGCCGCAGCGGCGTGGCCGGCGCGCTGCTCGACCGGTACCTCGGCGGGGCACTGTCAGAGGGGACGTGTAGCGTATTCCTCGAAGTGCGGGAGTCGAATGCGGGCGCCCGTGCGTTGTATGCGGTGCGCGGGTTCGAGCCCGTGGGACGGCGCAAGAAGTACTATCGCATGCCCGTCGAGGATGCGCTCGTGCTGCGCCGCGTGCTCTGATGCGTTCCCAGGACACCGCGCGCGGCCGATTGGTGACGCACGGCGCGGCCGCTAGATTGACCTTTCGTTCGGATCTCTTTCAGGAGGAGTCGTGAGCCGGAGCTTGAACAAGGTGACGTTGATTGGGAACCTCGGGAACGATCCCGAGATCCGGACAACCACGGGTGGCAGCAAAGTGGCGCAGTTCTCCCTGGCCACCACCCGGCAGTGGAACTCGGCGTCGGGTGAGAAGCAGGAGAAGACGGAGTGGCACAAGTGCGTCGCCTGGAATCAGGGGACGCGCGGCACGGGCCTCGCCGACATCATCGAGAAGTACGTGAAGAAGGGTGACAAGCTGTACGTGGAAGGGCGCCTCGAATACCGCCAGTACGAGGACAAGGACAAGGTCACGAAGTACGTGACCGAGATCAACGTGCGTGAGATCCTCCTCCTCGGCGGCGGCAAGGGCGGGAGTGGCGGCGGTGGCGACTACGCCGCGCCGGCGGCGCGCGGCCGGGCCCCCGAGAAGAAGGCGGCTGGGGGCGGCGAGTTCGAGGAGTTCCCGGGCGCGCTCG
>CAIRBD010000724.1 GCA_903876745.1 uncultured Gemmatimonadota bacterium | reverse complement strand
ATCGACGAGGGATCGCCCGAGCGAAACATCGAGCGGGTGGACGCGGCACTTCGCCATTGCGAACCCGCTGACCTGATCGTGCTCCCCGAACTCTGGAGCACGGGCTATGCGCATGAACGCTGGCGCGAGCTGGCCACCTCCAGCGCCGTGCGGGTGCGCGAGACGATGGCCGCGTGGTCGGCGGCGTGCGGTGCCGCCGTAGCAGGTTCGGTGGTGGAGGTGGACCCCGACGGCTCGCTGCGTGACCGGATGCTCTTCGCCGCCGGCGGCGCGATGGCAACTTACGACAAGGCGCACCTCATCCCGGCGATGCGCGAGCCCGAGTTCTTCACGGCTGGGAGCACGCTCACGCACGTCGAGGTGGGCGAGTCGAAGTGGGGGCTGGCGATCTGCTTCGACCTGCGATTCCCGGCGATGTTCCGCACTTATGCCCAGGCGGATCGTGCCGGCGTCATCATCAGTTCGGAGTGGCCGAGCGCGCGTGCGGATCATTTGCGCACGTTGTGCCGCGCCCGGGCCATCGAGAACCAGATGTTCGTGATCATGTGCAACTGCGTCGGCCGCGGCGCCGACGGTACCGACTTCGGCGGGGGCTCGCTGGTCGTCGCGCCCGACGGCGCCATCTTGCTCGAGATGGATGACGCCGAGGGTGTGTCCGTCGTGGACATCGACCCCGGGGCCGCGGCGCGCCTGCGGGGCACGTTCCCCGTCCTTTCGCTTGAAAACGCGGCGATCGACGGCGCGCGCGCCGGGCGCGACTAACCAACCGGCAGGCGCGCCCGCACGTCGCCGTGGGCGAGGCCATCGCGTAGGTTTCGCTGTCGCGGCACCAGCATGTCACCTCACCTCACCTCTTCGCACTGCACCTTGACCACCGTCTGCGTGACCGGCGGGGCCGGCTTCATCGGGTCGGCGTTTATCCGTCTGATGATGCGCGAGTCCGACCTGTCGCTTGTCAACATCGACAGCCTCACGTACGCCGGGAACCTCGAGTCCCTCGACGGCGTCGAGAATGGGCCGCGCTACGCCTTTCACAGGGCCGACATCGGCGACGCGACGCGCATCCGCGCCATTTTGGATCGCCACCGCCCCGACGCGGTCCTGCATCTGGCCGCCGAGTCGCACGTCGACCGCTCGATCGACGGTCCGGACGACTTCATCCGCACAAACATCGTCGGAACGTTCACACTGCTGCAGGAGTCGCTTCGCTACTGGCGTTCACTGCCGGCAGCCGCGCAGGAGGCGTTTCGCTTCGTGCACGTCTCGACCGACGAGGTGTTCGGTTCGCTCGGCGCGGACGGCGCATTCACCGAGCGGACGGCCTACTCGCCGAACTCGCCCTACTCGGCCTCCAAGGCGGGTTCCGATCATCTCGTGCGCGCCTGGCACCACACGTACGGCCTGCCGACCATCATCACCAACTGCTCGAACAACTACGGGCCGTATCAGTTCCCGGAGAAGCTCATCCCGCTGATGATCCAGCACGCGCTGCGCGGCAAGCGGCTCCCGGTCTACGGACGCGGCGAGAACGTGCGCGACTGGCTCTTCGTGGACGACCACTGCCGCGCCCTGCTCGCCGCGCTGGAGCGGGGCGTCCCCGGCGAGACGTACAACGTCGGCGGCTCGAGCGAGCGGCGGAATCTCGAGGTCGTGGAACGCATCTGTGATCTCGTGGACGAACTGGGTCCGCAGATCGACGCCGGACCACGACGGCGGTTGATCGACTTCGTGGCGGACCGTCCCGGACACGACCTGCGGTACGCGATCGACGCGAGCAAGATCGGATCGCAGTTGGGATGGGCGCCGCGCGAGACGTTCGAGAGCGGACTGCGGAAGACGGTGGAGTGGTACCTCGCCAACCAAACCTGGTGCGAACGCGTGCAGTCGGGCGCATACCGCGGCGAGCGTCTCGGACTTGGCACGGGAGCGGCGTGATGCGCGCACGAAAAGGAATCATCCTCGCCGGCGGGTCGGGCACGCGCCTGCGTCCGGCCACGCTCGCGGTTAGCAAGCAACTGCTGCCCGTGTACGACAAGCCGATGAT
>CAIRBD010000723.1 GCA_903876745.1 uncultured Gemmatimonadota bacterium | reverse complement strand
CGATGGGCGCGCGGAACTTGTTGACGGCGAGCGCACCGTCGGAGGCGAGAAAGCACAGCGCGCCGATGGCGCCGCGCCATGCGCCGGCGCTGCGCACGTTGAGCGCGCGTCCCCACGCCTGCCACGCCATCGTGGCGATGACGCCGACGTACACGGCCACGGGGATGCGGAGCGCGCCGAGTCCCGGCCAGAGGAGCGCGAGCATCGTGCCGGCGATGAGTGCGAACGGAATCAGCGCTTTCACGCCCGCCGCGCGTCCCGCGCCATGCGTGGCGAAGGCGCCGATGTAGAAGAAGTGCGCCACTAGGAAGCAGCCGAGTCCCGGCGCGAAGAGCGATGCGGGCCACATCAGGAGCACGTCGCCGGCGAGCGACCACACGAGGCCGCCGGTGATGAGCAGGCGGTACTTCGCGCTCGGCACCGTGGCGGACGTGAGCACCATCGCGATGATGCTGAGCGTGGCGAGCGGTTTGAGCACGTACACCAGCATGCGCGCGTCGGCCGTCTCGGCGGCGATGAGCCCGGCGCCGAGCAGGGCGACGGCGATGGCGAAGAACAGTTGACGGCGCGTCGGCATGCGGAGAACGTAATGCGACGAACGGTGCGCGGCGATGGACGCGCGGCGTCGCATCACCAGCACGAGGATATCGCGGTGACCCCGAATTCGATCCGTTCGCCGTTGCTGTGCGACTGGCGCGCCGATGTGGACGCGCTCGTCGCTCGCGCCGCCGCCGTCACCACCGGCCTCACGCCCGCGCAATTCGTGCAGCGACCGGCCGACGGCGGCTGGAGTATCGCGGAGGTGTTCGAGCACCTCGTCGTGACCGACGGGCTGTATCTGCCAAAGCTCGAGCAACTGGTGATGCGCGCGCCGAGGCCGGCGTCGGTGCCGGCGTGGACGCCGGGGTTCTTCGGACGCTGGCTGTTGAAGGCGATCGACCCCTCGAACACCGCGAAAACCAACTCGCCGCCGGCGTTCCGGCCGGGGCCTGCGGTGCGTCCGAAGGTCGTCGGCGCGTTCCTCGACCACATGGCGCGCTATGCGTCGCTCCTCGAGGCGGCCGACGGCGCGGATCTCAATGCGCCGCGCATGGGATCGCCGGCGCTGTTCCTGATCCGGTTGAACCTCGGCGATGCGCTGCGCGTGCAGATCGTGCACGCGCAGCGGCATCTAGGGCAGTGCGAGCGGGTGCGGCGGAGCGTCGCTGCGGAGTGAGGTGTCGGGATCGCGCACGAAGCCGGGTGGCGCGACGAACCGCACGAGGGTGAGGTACTTCCCATCGTGCAGCACCTCGGCGTCGACTGAATGCGGCAGCGCGCTGTCGCTCGGCGGACCGCTGCGCCGTTCGCCGATCCCCGGCCCAGGTCCTTCCCCGGGCGGCGGCTGTGGCGGCCCGCGACCGACGAGCGCGTTCACCGCGCCCGGCTTCACGGTGAGGAACAGCACGCGGCGATAGCGCGTCCAGTCCGCCGGTCGTACGGCGTCCCGCTGTGCGATGCGCGTGCCGAGGAACCACGCTGTCCACCACTCGGTGCCGTGCGGCGCCACGATGAGCGTGCTTTCTGGCATCGCGGTGTATGCCGAGAGATCCTGCAGTTCGCGCATCGCGCCGGCATTCAGGACGGCTGTCGCCGCCCTCGGCATGTACCCGACGGTACTTCCGCCACCGATCACGAGCGCGGCAGCGAGCACGCCCCGGCGAGCCCACGGTGCGGCGATGTGCAGCACCGCGAACGCGCCGATGATGATCGCCGGCAGCAAGGCGATCAGTGACAGTCGCATCGACTTGTCGGTGTTGAACCAAGGTCCGGTGAGGACCAACACGGCGCACGCCCCGCCCGCGGCGACGGCCACATCGGCCGCCGGCAGTTCGTAGCGTCTGCGCCACGCGATGACCAAGGCCGGAATCGCCGCAGGGGCGAAGCCGAGCCATGGAATCCAGCGGTCGAGCCGCCACGATCCGGCTGGTGGCTGCGGTCCCTGCCGTCCATCGGCGGCGAACTTCGAAGGGTTCGACAGCGCGGTCATCAATCGGTGGATCCGGGCCGGATCGTATTTCCACAGCACGACGGCGGCCGTCACCGCGAGGACTCCCGTGCCGGCCGCGATCCACGGCAGTGTGTGCCGCCAGTCGGTGGCGCCACGGCGCACGGCGACGAACGCGAGCATCACCGTGGCGAGCAGGAGCAGCGCCGCTCCCATCACGCCGATGTGGGTCAGGCCGAGCAGGAGCAATACGATGAGCACGGCGATGCCGCGCTTGGTCGTTGGCGCGCCAAGCCACGCGTGCAGCGTTGCGGCCAACGCGGCCAGCCAGACGAGGGCCAGCGAGTTCTTCTGCAGCTCGCCGACGATGAGGAACCAGGGCGACGCCAGGCAGGCCAACGCGGCGGCGGCGAGTGGCACCGCATCGCCGGCGCCGCGCGCGCGCGCCCAGCGCCGCACCAGCACGAACACCGGCCACGCCACGAGCGGCGGCAGCAGCGCATCCGCGCTCTTCACGGCCCAGACGATGGCTTCGCTCTGCGGCAGCCCGGCGACTTTGGTCAGTTCCCAGGCGATTGCCGCGTGCAGGTGGAACGTCAGCGGCATGTCGGGGATACCGAGGGTGCCGCGTTCGAGCAACGCCCGCGCCTGTACCAGATAGTACGCGCCGTTCACGCCCGGGACGTACGGGCTGCTGAAGAGGAGCGAGGCGCGCGCCGCGATGGCGACGAGGATGATCCAGACGAGAGGCAACACGATTCCGTCGAGAGAGATGATGGAGGCGCGCGCGCGGCGTCGGTGCCGACGCAAGGTGCCAACAGCGATTTGACGGACGCACCACGTCTGCGATTCCAGATGGAATGAACCGTCGTCTCAGTCGTCTAACGTGCGTGAGCCTGCCCGATCCCTCAGATCTCGAACTGCTCCGGCGCGCCGCCGCCGGCGACGAACCCGCGTTCCGTACGCTCGTGGAGCGCCACGAGACGGCGGTGGCGCGCGTCGTCACGGCGATGCTCGGGCCTGGGGACGATGCCGACGACGTGGGCCAGGAGACGTTCGTGCGGCTCTTTCGCGCCAAGACCGATTTTCGGGGAGATGCGCAACTGCGCACGTACCTCACGCGCATCGCCGTGAACCTGAGCTGCGACGTGCTCGAGCGGCGCAAGAAACAGTCGGGGTGGCTGCGCCTGACGGGCAGCGATGACGATGGCGACGTTCGCCTTGCCTCGTCGGACAGGGCCGACAGCGTGGAGGACGCCGATCGGAATGAAACGCTGCATCAGGCCGTCGAATCTCTGGATGCCAAGCACCGGGCGGTCGTAGTGCTTCGCATCCTCGAGGATCGTTCGACGCGCGATACGGCGGCTCTGCTGGGCGTGCCGGAAGGAACGGTGATGAGCCGCCTCACGAGGGCGCTCGCGAGGCTCAAGGTGACACTCGGACCGGAGTTCCCGTGACCCATCCATCCAATGACCACGAACGATTGCGCGAGGCGCTCGGTGCATCGCAGCGCGACCGGTTCGCATCGGGCTTTGCCGATCGCGCGGCGGCGCGATGGCGCGCGGAGTACGCGGGCCGCGCGGAGGGCGCGCCGTCGTTCGATGTCGCCGTGATGCGCCTCTTCGTTCGGGTCGCGCCGTTCGCGGCCGCGGCGGCGCTCCTGCTTGCCGTGAACAACGTGCGCCATCGCGGCGAGGGGCAGTCGATCGTCCGGGCGCTGGTCGGGGCGCCCGCGGTCAGCGGCACGCCGTCATCGCTCGACATCATCTACGGGCTCGACACGCCGTCCGTGTCGAACCAGGAGTAGTCGCACATGCGCATCGATGCGAAGGCCCGTATTGCGCTCGCCATCACCTTCGTGATCGGCATCGCCGTCGGCGTGTTCGGCGCGGCGGAGTTCTTTCGCCCGCGCGGTCCGGAGCCGGAGCGTGCTTCATCGAACGGAGAGCTGCCGAGATTCGTGCGTGAGATGGAGCACTACCTCGAGCCGCGCGATTCCGCGCAGCGGGCGGCACTGCGGCCGCTGCTCCTGACCACCGACTCGCTCAATCGTGAGACCGTGCAGCACGCGCAGGAAACGATGCGTGACGGCCTGACCAAACTGCGCAACCGCGCCGTATCGGTCCTCGACGCGGACCAATTGAAGCGGCTCGATCGGTTCATCGAGGACCGAGCGCTGGACCGTGGACCCCGCGGAGGAATCGGCGACCCGCGGGGCGCACCCGGCCCGCGGCCGTGAGGCGCTCTCCGTCGTGCGCGCTGCCCAACCTATCACTGCATGGAGTTCATTTGTCCGTTCGACGTCTCGTGGTTCTACTGAGTGTGGCGACAGCGATGGGTGGTCCCGCAGCCGCTGGCGCGCAAGCACCCGGCGACCGCGTGCGGGTGCACCTGCTCGGCCTTCGTGTCGTCGACGATACGGTCGTCCGGTTGAGTGAGGACTCGCTCATCGTCCGCCACGGGCCCGCCGTACCGCGCTCGCAGATCATCTCGCTCGACGTCTGGCGTCCACGTTCGTTCTGGCGGAGTTGGATGCAGTACGGCGGCACGGCCACCGGCGTGGCGAGTTTCGCGGATCACGCGTTGCAATCCCGCCAAAGCAGCCCAGCCAACAACACGATGGTGGCCACGCTTGCGATCGGCGCGGGCGTCGGCCTTGGCGCGGCGCTCGTGGAGCGGTTGCTCCATCGAGGGGAGTGGACGGCGGTCGGTTACGACGGGCGGCCGGGCACGCCCTAACGTGCCGTCGGCTGACTCGCGACGCTGGAGATCAACCGCCGAGCAGCTGAGTCCGCACGATG
>CAIRBD010000722.1 GCA_903876745.1 uncultured Gemmatimonadota bacterium | reverse complement strand
TCCACGTTCGGCGTCCATACGGCGAGCGCCTGCCGTGGAGGCCGTCGCGTCGAGCCCTTCCGTGCGCGGGGGCGCGCTACGCTGGCTTGCGAGCCACCACTTGCACCACGTCGCTCGGGCCGTCGTGAAACGCTCCTTCGTGTACCTCGCGTTCCCGCTCGGCGGCGTGCACGAGTTCCAGTCCCTCGAGTTCGGCCCGCAGATCATCCAGTGAAGGCAGTAGCTCCGCGGCCTTCGGCCCGCCGGTGCCGCGCTTCAGTTGCGCGACGGTGTACGCCTCGAGAATGAACACCCCGCCGGGCGCGAGTCCGCGTACCACCTGCGCATGCACGCGACGGCGCAGCGGGGCAGGGAGGTGGCAGAAGATCGAGACGATCCCCTGCCACGCGATCGGCTCGATCTCGAACTCGGCGAGATCGGCGACGACGGTCGTGAGTGGCACACCGCGCGCTGCCGCGAGCGCAGACGCCTTCGCGAGCCCCACGGGTGACGCGTCCACCGAGGTGACGTCGTGGCCGAGCGAGGCGAGGAATACGCCGTTGCGCCCCTCGCCGTCGGCGACCGAGAGCACGCGCCCCTTCGGTATCAACGCGGCCTGCGCGGCGAGCCAGTCATTGGGCTCGGTGCCGTAGGCGAAGCCCGGCTGGCCGTAGCGGTCATCCCACATGGTGCACCGTCCTCTCGTCCGAGTTACGTAACCGGTCAGACGGTAGTAACTTAACCTCCGCCATGCACCCCCGCGTCCGCCGCTTCGTCGCCGCTGTCTTCGCCCCCTGGTTCGCCGTCGTCACGGTGCAGCCGGCGGTGTCGCATCAGTGCGCGATGCATTCGGCGCATCACGTCGCGGCGGCCGCGCACGCTTCGGCACCGGCGACACACACGATGCCCGACGGTCGCGTGATGCCGGCGACGCATCGGATGCCCGATGGTCGCCTGATGGCGTCGCGTCAGATCTCCGACGCTGCGCCCACCGCGCCCGTGCCGGCTCCGTCTCGCGGTCACGACACCGGCTGCACGTGCGACGACGGCTGCTGCGTCGCGGGCGCCGCCGCCGCGCCGCCGTCGACCGTCGAGTTGGCGTTCGCACCCGCCGCAGTGCGTCGTGCCGCGCCGCTGCTCGGAACCACAGGCGTCGCCCCCTTGGCGACGCCGCACGTCCTTCCCTTCGCGAACGGACCTCCCGCGCGAGTCTGATGGCGCGCCCGCGGTGATCACCACCCGCGGCGCCGAACCACATCCGTGAACGACGCGCGACCCCGCATCCGGGGCGCGGCCCGTCGTTCCGTCCATCAGACTCTCGAAGGAACCCCGATGCCCCGAACGTTTCGGCGCAGCCTCGCCACCGCGGGCGCGCTCTGCATCCTCCCCATCGCGACAGCCGGCGCGCAGCAGCCGGGCGCGCCGCCACGACCTGCACCCTCCGCCAAGAGCGACTCAGTCCACGTCGATTCCGCGGCGACCCTCGCCGGCGTACGCATCGTCGCCGACGCGACCGACGGTGTGAAACTGCCGCCGCTGCAACTCGCCACACTCCCGCTCAGCGCATCCATCACGGCGCGGCGCGCGAGCGAGACCGTGAATGCCATGGACCCTGAGGACGCGGTGAAATACCTGCCCAGCGTCTTCCTCCGCAAACGCAACAACGGTGACACGCAGGCCGTGATGGCCACGCGCACGTGGGGCGTGAGCTCGAGCGCGCGGAGTCTCGTCTTCGCCGACGGCGTGCCGCTCACCGCGCTCATCGCCAACAACAACACCATCGGCGGTCCCCGCTGGGGGCTCGTCGCTCCCACCGAGATCGCGCGCATCGACATGATGTACGGTCCGTTCTCCGCCGCATACGCCGGAAACTCGATGGGCGCCGTCATGGAGATCACCACGCGGCAGCCCGAGCGCCGTGAAGGCACGCTCTCGGTGTCCCACGCGCTGCAGACCTTCAGCCTCTACGGCACGCGCCAAGATTTCGGTACGTCGAACATCGCCGCCGACTACGGCGACCGGTTCGGCAACTTCTCGTTCTGGGTCGGCGGGAACTACGCCAAGAGCGAGAGCCAGCCGCTCACCTACGTCACCAGTGCCACGACGCCCGCCGCCGTGACCGGCGGGTACACTGCGCTGAACAAACTCGGCACCAGCGCCAACGTCCTCGGTGCGTCGGGAATGCTCGGCACCGCAATGACCAACGCCAAGCTCAAACTGGCGTACGACTTCACGCCCGAGCTCCGCCTTGCCTATTCGTTCGGCACCTGGAGCAACGACGCGCACTCGGCGGTGGACCCATACATCGCGAAGGCGGGAACGCCCACGTACAAC
This sequence comes from uncultured Gemmatimonadota bacterium, assembly GCA_903876745.1. Lineage (GTDB taxonomy): Bacteria > Gemmatimonadota > Gemmatimonadetes > Gemmatimonadales > Gemmatimonadaceae > Fen-1231. The sequence continues at coordinate 2,821 of CAIRBD010000722.1, read as the reverse complement.
GCGATCGCCGGCTTCGCGTCGGGCTACTACGATCTCGTCCAGCAGCACTCGGCGCACAGCCTCTCGCTGCGCACCGCGTCGAAGGGCGACTGGGACTGGGAAGTGGTCGCGTCTCGTTATCGGATGGACAAGGATCAGCAGCGGTTTCCGTTGATCGCTTCGGCTACCGACCTCACCTTCGGCACGGCGGGGCGTGCGGCGGTGCTCGACGGCTCGGCGTGGGCCACACTCGACCTCAAGGCCGCGTGGCACCCGGGCGGCCCCGGGGCTGCGCACACCCTGAGCTTCGGCGCCCACGACGACCAGTACACCCTCGTGAATCCCACGTGGAACACCGCCGAATGGCGGAGCGGAGCGTACACCACCGTGGCGAGCGAAGGCGACGGCAAGACGCACACCCAGGCGCTCTGGCTGCAGGACGCCTGGCGCATCGCGCCCACGGTGCGCTTCACCGTGGGTGGACGCTACGAATCGTGGAAGGGCTACGACGGCTACAACGTGAACGGCAGCGTGAAGGTCACGCAGCCGTCGCTCACGGCGACGAAGTTCTCGCCGAAGGCCACGCTCACGTGGACGCCGAACGGCGAGTGGTCGGCGACGTTGTCGCTCGCGAAAGCATACCGGTTCGCGACCGCGTCGGAGCTGTACCAACTGGTCACGACTGGCTCCACCTTCACATCACCCGCGCCCACCCTCAGGCCCGACGACGTGTTCGCCACCGAGCTGCGCGTGGAGCGCGTGTTCGATCACGCGCGGGTGCAGGTGGCGCTGTTCCAGGACGACGTGCACGACGCGATCATCTCGCAGTTCCTGCCGCTCGTGCCGAACTCCACCACGCTCTACTCGTATCTCTCGAACGTCGATCACGTGCGCTCGCGCGGCGTGGAAGTGACCGCTGCGGTGAGCGACGTGATCGTGAACGGGCTCGATCTCTCGGCGAGCGCCACGTATCTCGACGCGCGCACGCTCGCTCTCTCGGGTGCCGCGAGTGCGACGACCACGGCAGCGAGCGCCGTGGGCAAGTTCCTTCCGAACATCCCGCAGTGGCGCGCGACGGCCGTCGCGACGTACCGCGCCGGTGACAGGCTCACGCTCACCCTCGCCGGCCGCTACAGCGACAAGCTGTGGACCACGCTCGACAACTCCGACGTGAATCCCAACACGTATCAGGGATTCGCGTCGTGGTTCGTGGCCGACGCGCGGGCCCAGTATCGCCTCAACACGCGATGGACGGCCTCGCTCGGCGTCGACAACCTGCTCGACCGAAAATATTTCCTGTTTCATCCGTTCCCTCAACGCACGTTCGTGGCGGACGTGAAGGTCGGGTTCTGACATGCGAAGGTTTGTATTGTTCGCGCAGATCGTCGCGGTCGCGCCGCTCGCCGCGGAACTTGGCGCGCAGGCAACACCGGTCACGGTCGGCGTGGAGGGCAAGGCGAGCCAGAGCGTGACCGCGGCCGCGGCGGGGCAGTTCGTGGCCCTCGCGTTCACGGCGAGTGACGCGTCGGGCGCCGACGTGTTCGTCGCCGTGAGCCGCGACGGCGGCGCGACATTCGCCGCACCGGTACGCGTGAACGCGACGCCCGGCGATTCACGCGCCGGCGGCGAACAGCCGGCCCGCGTGGCGCTCATCACGAAACCGCGTGGCCTCCCCGACATCGCCGTCGTGTGGACCACCAAGGGCGCCGCCGGCACGCGACTGCTCACGGCGCGCTCCACCGACGGCGGTCGAACCTTCGGCGCCCCGTCGGGCATTCCGGGCGGCGACGCTGCGGGCAATCGCGGCTGGGAGTCGGTCACCGTCGACAAAACCGGCCGTCTCTTCACGATGTGGCTCGACCACCGCGAGACGGTGAAGGCGAAAGAGCAGATGCAGACGATGGAGGGGATGACGCACGACCCCACCGCGCAGGCGCAGCTCTCGAAGCTGTACGTGTCCGCGCTCGGGGACGACGCGCCGCGTGTCGTCACTGCGGGCGTGTGCTACTGCTGCAAGACATCACTCGTCACCGGCGGCGATGGCGCGTTGTACGGCGTGTGGCGGCACGTCTACGCCGGCAGTCAACGCGACATCGCGCTCACCGTATCGCGAGACGGAGGCCGCACATTTGCCGCGCCTGTGCGCGTGAGCGAGGATCACTGGCACTTCGACGGCTGTCCCGACAACGGCCCAGCCCTCGCCGTCGACCGCGCGAATCACGTGCACGTCGCATGGCCCACCCCGCCCGACGGCAAGACGGGCACGCCGCTGGCGCTCTTCTACGCGACGTCCACCGACGGCCGCACGTTCACGCCCCGCGTGCGCATCCCCACCAAGGGCCCCGCACACCACGTGCAGATGACGCCGATGCCCGACGGATCGCTGCTGCTCGCGTGGGACGAACTCACCAGCAGCGGACGAAAGGTGCACGTCGCCCGCGCGACGCCCGGCGAAGGCGGCACGGCGACCTTCGCCGAGTTGCCCGTGGCGGAGCAGGGGAGCGGTACGTATCCCGCCGTGGCCAGCACCGCGAACGGCGCCGTGATCGCCTGGACCCGCACCGAGGCGAGCGGCAGCACGATTGCCGTACAGCGCATCGAGCGCTGAGGGCGCCGGCGCCCGGGGCCGTTCGGACGGTTCTGTGCGCCGCCGCGCCTTCGGTGCGCCACCGCGCCTCCGGGAGGCATCTCCGCGTCCGGCGTCCATACAGCGAGCGCCTCCCGCGGAGATGCCTCCCTGCGGCGCTGCGACCATCGCGGTGGGTGAGGGACACCACGGCTCGGCACGCGGCGCCGTGCGCACCGCGCGCGCCAAGCGGACAGTCGGCGCGGGCGTGACCCG
>CAIRBD010000721.1 GCA_903876745.1 uncultured Gemmatimonadota bacterium | reverse complement strand
CCGCGGCCACGTCGGGCGCGAAGATATCGTCGGGGCGTTTCCCCACCATCCCCTGCGCGTGCTCCGGATGCCCGTGCGCCCACTCACCGTAGATGCTCGCCACGCGCCCCGAGAGATCCACCGTATAGAAGCTGATGCGCAGCGACTCGAGGATGAGCCGGAACCGTTCGTCGTTGGCGCGCAGCGAATCGGTCTGGCGCTTCTGCTCCGTGATGTCGCGCGCGATCACGAGCACCGCATCGCCGCGGTCGCTGCGCTGGAACGGCGAACTCGTCGTCTGCACCCAGCGCACCTCACCGTTCTTGCGCACGTACCGGATCTCGAGGGTCGTCGTCTCGCCGCGCATGTTGCGCTCACGCGCTGCGATGATGTGCGGCCAGTCCTCCGGCGGGAAGAACGCGGTGTTGGAGAGCTGCTTCAACTCCTCCCACGAGTATCCGCTCTGGGCGAGCATCGCCGGATTCACGTCCACGAACCGCCCGTCGCGGTCGAACGTCATGACCATGTCGGGCGCCGACTGCACGAGCAGCAGGTAGCGCTGCTCGGCTTCGCGGATCGTCTCGACGAGGCGCCCCTGGAGCAGCATGAGCATGGAGACGAGTCCGATCGCGGCCGCGATCGACGCGGCGGCGTACACGTAGTTGCCGCGCACAGGGGGCAGCCCAGTGGGCGCCGGCACGAAATCGGGCCACGCCACCGACGCCAGCACCACACCCGAGTACACGACCACGATGAGCACGGCGATCGCGACGGCCCAGCGGCGCGGCAGCGTGGCGGTGGCCACGAGCGCACTGTAGATGAAGAACACCGCCCCCAGCCACTGCGCCGCGTCGAGGAACACGTAGGCCGCGCCGAGCATGATCACGTCGGCGACGATCGTGAGTGCGTACCGGTTGATCCGCACCCCGAACGCGTGCGGACGCGCCGCCCACGGCGCCATCAGCAGGTTCAGCCCGATCCACGCGCCCATCACCAGATAGATGCGCCAGTCGATCTTCAGCCCGGCCACCTGGCTGAGCGCGATGATCATCGTGAACGCGCCGAGCGTGACCGAGTGCCGCGTCGACGCTTCGCTGATCCAGCGCGACGTGGCAGGTTCCAACGCGGCGAGCGGGTGGTGCCTGGCGGACGGGGAGGTCACGGGTCGGGGGCGCTGTCAGGGGGGGGATGAAAGCACCGGCCCCTGAACCTACGCGCGAGACGCGACAACCTCAAATCCACCCCGAACAAACCCCTCTAACGCTTCCCCGGCGCCAGCGGTCAATTGGATGTCAGTGACGACCGACGCCCCGACTCCCTCCGACGCCGACCTCGTTGCGCTTGCTTCGCGCGGCGACGGCGACGCCGCTGACGCGCTGGTGCGGCGGTACTATCGCGCGGCGTTCGCCGTGGCGCTGGGCGTGCTGGGCAACCGCCAGGACGCGGAGGATGTGTGTCAGGAAGCGTTCGTGAAGGCGCTCGAACGGCTGGAGGATTGCCGGGAGCCATCGCGGTTCGCCCCCTGGATAATGACGATCGTGCGAAACCGGGCACTCAGCTACCACGGCTACCGCAAGATCCGGGAAACGTCGGAGCTCTTGCCGGAGATCGCGGAAGCGCCGGATTCGCCGGTCGCCGACACGCTGAACGCCGAACTGGGCGAGCGGCTGGAGACGGCACTGGGCGCGCTGAACGCGACGCAACGCGAGGTGGTGCTGTTGCACGACATGGACGGGTGGACGCACGGACAGATCGCCGAAGCGCTGGACATGACCGAAGTGCGATCGCGTCAGCACTTGTTCGTCGCACGCAAGATTCTGCGGGAACGGCTCGGAGAGCCGATGCTCAGGGAGTACACGCATGACTGACGACCCCATGGATACCCCCCCCGTCGACTTCCGCGCGCTCGATCCGACGCGCGACGCGGCGGCATTCGACCGGCGCGTCGCGCAGATCCGGTTCGCCTCGAACCGCGTGATGGCGCGGCGGCGCGCGACGGGCGGCACTCCGCTGGGACTGATGTTCCGCTGGCGCGGCCGGCTCGCCGCGGCCCTGCTGCTGGTCACGCTCGTGTCGGCAGCGCTCATGCGCACCGTCGCCGTGGACGCCGGCATCGAGAGCGAGCCCGTCGCGTCCGACGAGATCGCCGACGCGCTCGGCGCGAGCTCGCCGATGGGTGAACTGCTGCTGTCCACGTCCGCGTCGCCGGCCGACGCCCT
>CAIRBD010000720.1 GCA_903876745.1 uncultured Gemmatimonadota bacterium | reverse complement strand
GCTAACGGTCAACCGTCACCGTCAGTAGTCGTTACTCGGTCGGCATCGAGAGCACGTCGGCCACTACCCCGCCCTCTCCGCGCGGGAACAGCTGCTTGATGTGCGCCAGCGCCTCTGCCTCGCGCGGCCACGTGAAGCGCTTGGCGGCGGCACCCGGCGCCATCCATTCGTGCGCATCGTGCTCGGGGCCGCGCGTGATCGCGTCGTGATCGACGAACGCCGCGAAGACGACGGCCATCTGCACCTCCCTCGTGTGGTGCAGGTAGAACGGGTGCACGGTGACGCTGAAGAGCCGCGCGTCGGTGAGCCCCGTCTCCTCGCGCAGCTCGCGCCGCGCCGCCTGCGGCGGCGATTCGCCGGGCTCGATGCGCCCATGCACCGTCTCCCACGACCCGGGGCTGCGCCCGGGACCGCCGCGGCGGAGCGTGAGCACGCGCCAGCGACCTTTCACGATGCGGATGACGAACACGTCCACGACGCCGACGCGCAGGTCGGTCATCGCGCGTTCAGCCGGCGCCGCCGCTGGTCCCGCCGCTGCTGTGTCCGCGGGCGAGGAGCGAATGAAGGCGCGCCGAGAGGGCGCGCGGGCGGAACGGCTTCGTGAGATAGTCGCTCGCGCCGTACTCGAACACGCGCACCTCACTGTCCTCGTCGCCCTTGGCGGTGAGGACGATCACGGGCAGGTTCGCCGTGCTCGGGCGCGCGCGCAGGTGGCTGAGCACGCCATAGCCGTCGAGGCGCGGGAGGTTGAGGTCGAGCACGACGATGTCGGGCGCGGCACGGTCGATCTCGTCGAGCGCCTTCACACCGTCGGCGGCCTCGAACACGGTGAACCCCTCGCGCTCGAGGAGGTCCTTGACGACGCGGCGCAGCGCGTCCTCATCCTCGACGAGCAGCACCTTCTTCGATTGCTGCGGGATCGCGCTCTCTTCGTCGACGAGCTGGAACGACGCACCCGTGAACGGCGTGGCCGGCGTGTGCAGCGTGCTGACGCGTCCTTTGACGGGCGGCGGCAACAGGTCGGCGACGATCGCGGCGGCCGACGCGGGCGGCGCCGACGGCGCCGTGGGCTCTTCGTCGATGGGCGCCACGGACGGTGTGTTGCGCGTGGTGGGCACCTGATGCGCATGGTACACCGTCGGCTCCGCCGGCGCCTCGAGCACGCGCAGCAGCTCCTCGATGGTCGTGATGCCGTTGCGCGCGTGCTGGACGCCCGACTCCCAGAGCCCGCGCATGCCCGTCTCACGCGCCGCGTCGGCGATCCGCTCCGCCGATTCGTTGGCGGCGATGCGGCGCTCCATCTCGGGACTGCCGGTGAGCACCTCGGTGATGGCGAGACGGCCACGATAGCCCGTCTGCGAGCATTCGCTGCAGCCGACCTGACGGTAGACGGTGGAGCCATCGGGGAACCACTTGCGCAGGCGTTCGGGCACCTGGCCCACGGCGAGCTCGCGGCAATGCGGGCAGAGCCGGCGGAGGAGCCGCTGCGCGACGACGCCCTTGAGCGACGCCGCGATCTTGTAGCTCTCCACCCCCATGTCGAGCAGACGCGTGACCGAACTCGCGGCGTCGATCGTGTGGAGCGTGGTGAGCACGAGGTGGCCCGTGAGCGACGCCTGGATGGCGATCATCGCCGTCTCCTTGTCGCGCACTTCGCCGACGAGGATGACGTCGGGGTCCTGACGGAGGATGGAGCGCAGCGCCGCGGGGAACGTGAGCCCCGCCTTCTCGTTCACCTGCACCTGCACGATGCCCTGCAGCCGGTACTCGACCGGGTCCTCGACCGTGACGATGTTGACGCCGCGCGCCTGGATGGTGCGCAGCATCGAGTAGAGGGTCGTCGTCTTGCCGCTGCCGGTGGGGCCCGTCACGAGCACGACGCCCTCGCGCGCGAGCAGCAGGCCGTGGATCCGCTCGAGTTCGTCGGGGTTGAGCCCGAGGCCGTCGAGCGACAAGACCGTGGAACGCTGGTCGAGAATACGGATGACGACTTTCTCGCCCTGCGACGCCGGCAGCGTGGAGATACGCAGGTCGACGCGGTTGCCGCTCACGACGACGCGCGACCGGCCGTCCTGCGGGCGTAGGCGGTCGGCGATGTCGAGCTGCGCCATGATCTTCACGCGCGACACCAGCGGGATGCCCGCCGCCTTCGGCAGGATCATCACCTGGCGCAGGACGCCGTCGATGCGATACCGCACCGCGACGCCGGCTTCTTCGGGCTCGAGGTGGATGTCCGAGGCGCGCGACTGGATCCCCTCGGCCACGATGCGGTCGACGAGCTGGATGACCGGCCGCTCGGTGGCGCGATTGGCGCCGAGCTCGAGGTCAGAATCCTCGATCTGCTCGCTGAGCGTCTCGATGTCGTAATCGCCGGCGACGTTCTCGAGGATCTTCTCGATCACGTTCTCGGGGCGGTACACCTCGTCGAGCCGCTCGAGGATCTTGCGCGGCGCGGCCAGCGACATGCGCACGGTGCGGCCGAGCGCGAAGGCCAGCGTGCGCTCACAGTCGAGATCGTGCGGATCGGCCGTGGCGATGTCGAGGATGGAATCGCTGATCTGCAGCGGGAGCACGCGATACTTGCGCACCAACTGCTCCGGCACGAGCTCGCGGGCCTGCTGCGAGATCGAGTTCACGTTGGCGATCTTCATCCGGAACCGCGCCGAGAGTGCCGCGAGGATGTTGTCGTCGGTGCAGAAGCCCCGACTGACCGCCGTCTCCCAGAAGCTCTCTTCGCGCGACGCCTTCAACGCCGCGAACTGCTCGGGGGTCATGAGACCCTCGAGCGTTGGCAACACCCATTCGTCGCGTGCGGGCCGGGCCGAAGTCCCCATCTCTCCTCGATTGCGATCACGGGTGGG
>CAIRBD010000719.1 GCA_903876745.1 uncultured Gemmatimonadota bacterium | reverse complement strand
GCTCGAGTTCCTGAAGGACCAGGATGAGGAGCTTGCGAAGATGATGCCGCGCGGCGGCCCTCCGGGCGGCCAGCGCTGACCTGACGCGGGGCCGCCGGTCGCGGCCCCGCTCCCACCTTCCCCATCCCTCCCCCCGGAATGACCCACGCGATCCCCACGCGGGCCGACGCGCTCGCCCTGATGGAAGCCTGGACGCCCAGCGATTCCCTGCGAAAGCACATGCTCTCGGTGGAGGGGGCGATGCGCGCCTACGCCGAGAAATTCGGCGAGGACGTCGAGCGCTGGGGTCTCGCCGGGCTCATGCACGACTTCGACTACGAGCGGTATCCCAACGCGGCGCACGCAAGCGACGCGGAGCATCCCGCCGAGGGGGTCCGCACCCTGCGGGGGCTCGGGTATCCGGAGGACGTGCTCGAGGCGATCCTCGGACACGCGGACTACACGGGGGTGGCGCGGACGACGCGGATGGCGCGCACGCTGTTCGCCGTGGACGAACTCTGCGGGCTGGTGACGGCGTGCGCGCTGGTGCGGCCGTCGCGGAGCGTGAACGACCTTGAGCCCTCAAGTGTCAAGAAGAAGATGAAGGACAAGGCCTTCGCGCGCGGAGTGAGCCGGGAGGACGTGGTCGCCGGCGCCTCGGAACTCGAGGTCGAGTTGGACGCGCACATCGCCTTCGTGATCGATGCGATGCGCGCGCGCGCCGCATTGCTGGGCCTCGCCGGCCCCAGCACCCCGTGACGGCTCGGATGCTGCGGCGTCCAACGGTCGGACCGGAGACCGCGTATTCTGGAGTGTGACTGGTGAGGCGAGGGCATGACCACCGTGGCGCGTCCGCTGACGGATCGCCGGTGGCTGACAGCAACGGGACGCACCGTGGCTGAGCAGTCATCCGACGAACGGGGGCTGGTGCTGGCCGCACAGCGGGGCGAACGCGAAGCGTTCTCCCAACTGGTGCGGACGCACGAGCGCCGGGCGTACGCCGTGGCCCGTGCCATCGTCGTGAACCACGAGGATGCGGAAGACGCGGTACAGGAGGCATTCCTGCACGCGTACCGCGCCCTCCACCGGTTTCTGCCGGACCAGGCGTTCGGCGCGTGGCTGCACCGGATCGTCGCGAACGCGGCGCTGGACATCACGCGGCGGCGCAAGGTGCGCGACGCGGACGAGCTGCCGGAGACGGTGGCCTCGCCGTTCCGCGATCCGGCGGAGAGCAGCGAGCTGCGGGAGCGGCTCGAGGCGGCGCTGGGCCAGCTCCCGGCGCGTCAGCGCTCGGTGATCGTGTTGCACGACGTGGAGGGGTTCCGCCACGCGGAAATCGGCCGGATGCTCGGAATTCCCGAGGGGACGGCCAGGTCGGACTTGCACTACGCGCGGTCGGCATTGCGCGTCGTGCTGGGATCAGTGAGGAGCAAACTATGAACGACGAATCGCATAACCTCGAGCTCGTGCGCGACGACGAGTTGACGCAACAGCTGCGCGCGATCTATGCGCCGCCGGCCGACGCGGCCTATTGGAGTGCCCTTGAGCGCCGCATCCTGCAGCACCTGGACGCCGGCGAGAGCGACGAATGGTGGGCCGTGTCGGCCGCGTGGCTGCGCGTCGGACTCGTCGCCGCGGGGATCGCGGTGATCGTGGCAGGGACGCTCGTGCTTCGCACGCAGACGCAGATGGCGCGCGCCGAGTACGAGACGGTGATCGACCCGGCGACGATCGACGCGCCGACGCTCGCCGCGCGCGAACGGCTGACGGAACAGCAGACGAACGTCCGCATCCTCACCGGCCACTAGCACAGGCATCACCATGACGCGGACGAAGAGTCTGGCTCTCGCGTTCTACCTGGGCGCCGCACTCGCGGGCGCAGCCATCGGCGTGTCCGTCGACCGGCTCATCGTGCGGGCGCAGCCCAGGTGGTGGGACCAGTCCGCGATGCGCCAGCGCACGTTCGACCGGCTCGAGCTCACCGTGGTGCAGCGCGACTCGGCCACGAAGATCTACGACGACCGCAATCACCGGCAGGACTCGATCCTTGCGCCGCTCCGCCCTGCGCTCGATTCCGTGAGCAATGAGGCCCGGCAACGGATCGCGAAATTGTTGACCCCGCAACAGCAGGCCATTTTCGACCAGATGCAGCGCGAGCGCCAGCAGGCGCAGCGCCAGGAGAAGAAATGAGGTTTGGTTTCCGCCGTCTCGCCGCCGGGCTCGCGCTCGTGCCCGCCCTCGCCGCCGCCCAACAGGGTGAGCCGCGCGCGGTGTCGCTCGACGAAGCCGTCCGGCTCGCGCAGCAGAACGCTCCCTCCACGGTGGCGGCACGCAACGCGCTCCGCACGGGGGACGCCGCCGTGCGCGCGGCGATCTCGCAGTACATCCCAAGCGTGAGCTTGACCGGCAGCGCGGGACAGTCGGGTGGCACGACGTTCTTCCAGGGCGCGCTCGTCCCCTTCAAGGGTGACGCGTGGAGTTATTCCAAGGGATACAGCGCGAACCTGCAGCTCTTCGACGGCGGTCAGCGCTGGTACAACTACAAAGCGGCCACGTCGAACGTCGACGCCTTCTTCGCGAACGAGGTCGCGGCGCGCTACAACGTGGCCCTGAGCGTGAAGCAACAGTACTACGCCGTGCTCGCGGCACGTGAATCCGAGTCGGCGGCGAACCGCCAGCTCGAGCAGGTGGCGGAAAACCTGAAGGTCGCCCAGCTCAAGGTGATCGCCGGTACGGCGACGCGGTCCGACTCGCTCCGCGCCGCCATCCAGGTGGCGAACGCGAAGCTCGCGATCCTCACCGCGCAGAACAACGTGCGCGTGGCGAACGCGGCGCTCACGCGCCTCATCGGCTCCACGTCGCAGGTCACCGCCGTCGCCGCCGACACAGCGGACGTCGGCTATGTCGCGATCGACAGTGCGACGTTCGCGAAGCTCGCGGACGACGGTCCGTCGGTGCGGCAGGCGTCGGCGTCGCTGATCGCCGCCCGCTCCAGCCACCAGGCGGCCCGCACCCCGTACCTCCCGACACTCACGGCATCGTTCCGCGACAACCTGAACAACTCCAACGATCATTTCTCGTGGAGTGGCGGGCCGAGCTCGTCGAGCACGAACCTCAGCTTCAGTTTCGCGTATCCGCTGTTCAACAACTACGCGCGCGAGCAGTCGCTCACTGTGGCGCAGGTCAACGAGGCGAACGCGGAGGCCACCTACAACGACGTGCGGCTCGGCCAGCAGCAGCAACTCACGCAGCTGCTCGGCACCCTCCGCACGGCGCAGGAACGCGTGGCAATCCAGCTCGTCACGATCGCGTCGGCCGAGGAAGACCTGCGCGTGCAGAAGCAGCGCTACAACCTCGGCGCCTCGGTGCTGCTCGACGTGCTCACCTCGCAATCGACGCTCGACGCCGCCCGCGCCGCCCTCATCCAGGCGCGATTTGACGCCCGCACCACGAAGGCACAGATCGAGGCCCTCGTCGGCCGCGACCTGAAGTGACCATCGTGCCGACCAACACTTTCCAGGCCATTCGCCTCCAGATGGAGTCTGCCGTGAACCGCAAGTTCCTGCTCCTCGCCCTTGCCACCGTGGCTGCGGCCTGCGGCAAGACCGATACCAAGGTGGCTGTCATTCCCACGGCCACGATCCAGCGGCGCGACATCATCGTCACGGCCGAGGCGACGGGGATCATCGAGCCGATCAACATCATCGAAGTGAAGTCGAAGACGGCTTCCGGTCAGGTGATGAAGATGGGCGTCGAGATCGGTTCGTACGTGAAACCGGGCGACCTGATCGTACAGATCGACACGACCAACATCACCATCACGTTCAAGCAGGCGACGTCCGACCTCGCCGCGTCGAAGGCGAACTTCGACGTCGCCCAGGCCGCGCTCAAGCGTCAGGAACAGCTCTTCGCCGACCGCATCATCACGCGCCCCGACCTCGAGGCGGCGCAAACGACGTTCGCGAACGCGCAGGCGTCGCTGTTGCGCAACCAGCAGAACGTCGACCTCGCGAAGCAGGCGCTGATCGACGCGAAGGTCGTCGCGACCACCGAAGGCACCGTCATCACGAAGCCCGTCTCGCTCGGCCAGGTCATCCAGGCCGGCGGCACCTCGGTGAACGGCGGCACGGTCATCGTCACGATGGCCGACCTCAACAAGGTGCGCTCCCGCGCCCTCGTGAACGAGACGGATATCGGCATGGTGCAGGCCGGCCAGCAGTCGCAGGTCACGGTCGACGCCTTCCCCGACCGCCCGTTCCGCGGCACGGTCGAGAAGATCGAGCCGCAGGCGACCGTGCAGCAGAACGTCACGATGTTCCCGGTGCTCGTCTCGCTCGACAACAGCGACGGCCTGCTCAAGCCGGGTATGAACGGCGAAGTGCAGGTGCTGACGGACGAACGCCTCGGCGCGATCGCGGTGCCGAACGACGCCATCCGCTCCACGCGTGAAGCGCGGCAGGCGGCGGGCCTGCTCGGCCTGAACCCCGACAGCGTGCAGGCGCAACTCCGCGCGGCGATGGGCGGCGGCGGGCGCGGCGGTCCCGGTGGTGGCCAGGGAGGCGGACGCGGCGGCTCGACGCAGGCGGGCCCGGGCGGACCGGGCGGCGCCACGCAACAGTCCCGCGGCGAGCTCGTGTTCCCGCTGCAGGGCGGTGGGTTCGGCGGCGGCCAGGGTGGCGGCCGTATGCAGATGCCCGAAGTGACCGACGCCGACTGCAAGAAGGTCGACGACGCGATGAAGAAGAAGCCGGCGGTCGCCAAGAAACTCGAGGAGATCTCCGCAAAGATGCGTGACCCCGGCGCGGACCGGCAAGCGATCCGCGCCGAGAGCGAGGCGGCGTACAAGGAGCTCGGTCTCGATCCGCAGATCGCGCGCGCCTGCCGCTTCCGTAACGGCGGTGGCCGCGGCGGCAACGGCCAGGGCGGCGCGATGGGTGGCGGCCGCGGCGGCCGCAGCGGCAACGGACAGGGCGGACAGGCCGGCGGCACGCGCGCTGGTTCGAGCGCCTCGATGTTCCCGACAAAGAGCGGCGCGCAGGGTGGCGGCATGGGTGGCGGCATGGGCGGCGGCATGGGCGGCGGGCAGGGCGCCGGCGGCGGGCGCCAGCGCACTCGCAGCGGACTCGTCTTCGTTCAGAAGGGCACGACGTGGGAAGCCCGGGTCGTGCGCCTCGGCGTCGCGAACTACGACTACACCGAAGTGCTCGACGGCCTCGCCGAGGGCGACAAGGTTGCGATGCTCAGCGCCGCCGCGCTCCAGGCGAAGCGTCAGGAACAGAACGACCGCATGAAGTCGATGACCGGAAGCCCGCTGGGTGGCGGCGCGCCGGCCGGCGGTGGCGGCGGCCGCGGCCCGGGTGGCGGACGAGGCAACTAGTCCATGCTCATCGGCGAGACGATTCGCGTCGCGCTCGGCGCTCTCCGCGCGAACAAACTGCGCTCGCTGCTCACGATGCTCGGCATCGTGATCGGCGTGGCCGCGGTGATCGCGGTGGTGGCGCTCGGCAAGGGCGCGCAGAAACAGGTGAACGATCGCATCGCCGCCCTCGGGACGACGTTGCTGACCGTGAGTCCCGGCCAGGCGCAGACCGGTGGCGTACGCACCGGCGGCGGTGGCGCACGCCTCATCATCGATGATGCGACGGCGCTGAAGGACCGCGGCGAACACATCGGAGCGGTGCAACCCGAGATGTCCGGGTCGTTGCAGGTGCAGTATCTCAACAAGAACACGAGCACGACGATCACCGGCGTTACGGCGAACTACCCCGACGTACGCAAGTATGAGATGCAGAACGGCCGGTTCTTCACCAACGCCGAGGACCAAACCCGTCAGCGTGTCGCCGTCGTCGGGCCGGCGGTCGTCGAGAACCTCGGGTTGCAGACGCCGGAGGCCATCGTCGGCGAGACGATCCGCATCCGCGGTATCCAGTTCACCGTGGTCGGCGTGTTCAAGTCGAAGGGGCAGACCAACGCCTTCCAGAACCCCGACGACCAGGTGCTCATCCCGATCACCACGGCGCGTTTCCGCGTGCTCGGCAACAACCGCATCCGCGCCATCAGCGTACTCGCGCCGTCCGAGGAAGAGATCCCGCAGACGATGGCCGACATCCAGAAGATCCTGCGCCGCGAGCACCGGCTGCGGCCCGGCAAGGATGACGACTTCCAGATCCGCAATCAAGCCGACTTCCTGAACACGCTCGGCGAGACGACGCAGGTATTCAGTCTCCTGCTCGCCGGCATCGCTGCGGTGTCGCTGCTCGTCGGCGGCATCGGCATCATGAACATCATGCTCGTGTCCGTCACCGAACGCACGCGCGAGATCGGCATCCGCAAGGCACTCGGCGCGACGAAGCTGAACATCCTCTTCCAATTCCTCATCGAGGCCGTCGTGCTCTGCCTGCTCGGCGGCATGCTCGGCATCGGCGTGGGCGCCGGCGGCGCGATGATCTTCACGAAGACGATGGGCTGGAACACCGAAGTCGGCCTGTCCTCGGTCGTGATCGCGTTCGGATTCTCGGCGTTCGTGGGCGTGGTGTTCGGGGTGTACCCGGCGCGTCGTGCGGCGGGTCTCGACCCTATCGTGGCGCTGCGCTACGAATAGCGATTCGCACACCGAAGTACGAACGAGGCGGCGTGCCCTGGCACGCCGCCTCGTTCGTTTCCACGCCGGCCGTCTCGGGCGACTCGGCTATGGCTTCTTCGCTGGCGCGAGTGGCGCGGATGCGTCTGCGTGTTGCAGCCTGAACTTGAACTCCTGCTCCGCCAGCTGTCGCACGGCCTTGTCGCCGGCCATCGCGGGGCGGAATCGCATTCCCGGCATCGCGTCGGTCACGGCACGGGCGAACATCGGATTCGTGGCACGCAGCACCTGCACCGTGGCCAGGTCGATCGATCCCGTGGAGTCGACGACGAACCGGATGGTCGCCGAGCCTTCGACCTGCTTGTCGGCGAGCGACTGCGGGTACGAGGGCGCCGCGCTCGCCGGATCGCGCACAGCAGCCGAGTCGACATCGAGGATGCTATAGGCGTTCTCCGCCGCGGTCGGTTCCGGCACGGCGAGCTGGGTGCGCGCCGCATCGCCGGCGCTCCCCGGCTGTGAACGGACAAGTGAAGCGCCAGAGCCGTCAACGCGCGACGCGACGGTCACCGCGGCGGAGACGCCGCTTCCGGGTGAGGCCGCAAACTCGATCTTCGTCTCGGGCGGCCGCTGCACGCGATCGGACGGGATCAAGTAGCGCACACTCTGCTGCATCGCGTCTGCCAGCTCGTCCACCACGCGCCCGCCGCCGAGGACGAGCGCGGCGAACAACGCCATATGGGTGGCGGTGCTCACCACGGTGCCCAAGACCGGACGTGGGCCCTTCAATCGACTCTCGAGAAGCAGATGCATCGTTCTCCGGGGGAAGTCCGATGGGAGATGGTACCGAGGTTTTAACACCGCCACCTCCCATTTGGATTACCATAGGCTGTTTTTCGGCCGTCACAAGGGGATTGCGCGATATATCTTGTCCGATATATCTTAGATATCACGAATACACGCGCCGCCGTCCGTCCGAAGGTGTTCCGGATGTGCCTCGGGTGGCGCCAATCGAGGGAGAGCCGATGCGTGATCGAGACTGTGCGTGGGGCGGCGAGCGCGGCCCGCAGTGGCGGCACTGGGCCGGTCGTGGGTTCGACTGGCGCGGTGACCAGAACTTCGGCGCGTTCTTCTTCGGCGGCGGGCGCGGGCGCGGCGGTCCGTGGCGCGGCGGCCGGATGTTCGAGCAGGGCGACCTCAAGTTCGTCATCCTGCAGCTGCTCGCCGAGAAGCCGCGGCACGGCTATGACATCATCAAGGCCCTCGAGGAGCGCTCGGGTGGTCGCTACGCTCCCAGCCCGGGCACCGTGTACCCGACCCTGACCCTCCTCGAGGAGATGGGTTTTGCCGTGGCGACGGCGGAAGAAGGCGGCAAGCGGGTGTACGCGATCACCGACGAAGGGCGCGCGTATCTCGATGCGAACCGTTCCACGGTGGACGAAGTGCTCGACCGATTGTCGGAGCTCGGCGCGTCGATCTTCGGCGATGCGGTGCGTCCCGCGCACGAAGCGATGGGCGCCCTGGGTCGCGAGTACGCACGGCTCGTGTGGCGCCGCAGTCCCGACGCCGAGCTCGCCGGGAAGGTGGCGGAGGTGCTGCACCGCGCGGCGCGGGAGCTCGCCGAGTTGAGCACCAAGGCATAGCGCACGCGGGCTCAGTGTTGCCGCACGGGGGATGTCCGCACGTCGCGGGCATCCCCCGTACTCGCAATACGGCGCGGCGTCGCGCTCAGATCACGACCTTCCGGATAATCCGGGATCGAAGCGCGGGAAGATCGAGTTGCAGTTCCTGCAGTTTCTCCTGCGCGCGCTCCATCGCCCGCGGCACTTCGATCTCGATCTTGCGGCGCACCTCCGGGCCGAGGCCGTTGAAGTCGAACGACATGCCATCGCCATCGTTGCGGAACAGGCGCACGCGCGGCGCGTGCGGCGCGCCTAGAGGCATCGGCGCTTCCGGCGGCTTCGGCGGCATCGGCGGCACAGGCAGGTGGCGATCGAAGATCATCTCGCCGGGCACGCCCATCATCCCGTCGCCCATCCGGATGTTCACGCCGCCGAAGTCCTTCAGTTCGCTCGCCTTGGCCGTCGTGACTTTGAGCGTGCGCGACTTGCCCCCCGAGACGACGACGAGATCCACGGCCTGCCCCGCTTTCACTTTGCGCAGTTCGCGCTGCAGCCGCTGGAACTTCGCGCCGGCCACCGACGCATCACCGGCATCCTCCTTGGGCGCACGCAGATCCACGCCGTTGATGCTCGCGATGCGATCGCCCTCCGCGATCCCGGCTTTGTCCG
>CAIRBD010000718.1 GCA_903876745.1 uncultured Gemmatimonadota bacterium | reverse complement strand
GGGGGAGGGGAGGGGAGGGGGAGGGCGCGAGGGAACAGGCCGAAGGGGTTTCCCTCGGCTACTCCCTCGTCTTTTTTTCGCGGGTTTCAGTACCGCCACATCGGGAAGAGGCGAGGGTCAGGGAAAACGACAGAGGGAGAGCGAACCGCCCCTCCCCCTTTGCTCCCGTCGCCTAGTTGCCCCCTCTCCCTCCCCCTTTCCCTCCCCCTCCCCCTCGCTTCTCATCCAAACACCAGCCCAGCGGCACCCGCAGCGCCTCGTGCCACTGGCCGGCTTTGAACCGCAGGATCACCAGCTGGTTCTCTGCGGCATAGCGCCACGATTCCAGAATGATCTCGTCCACGCCGTCGCCGTCGAGATCGACGTGGTCGAGCAGTCGCTGGAACTCCACGGCGCGGGCGGGACCGGTCGCGACGTGACGGTACGTGGGTTGCCATTTTCCGTCGATCTGGTCCACGATCGCGAAGAGGTCCATCGACGTCCCTCGCCCGGGTCCCATATCGCCGGCGGCCGGGTCGATGAATGACGTGACGACCGTGAGCCCTCCGGTGGCGCCGGTAGAAACGGCCCGCGCGTTGAACTCGAGCGAATCGATCTCGATCTGCTCGAGCGAATGCAGGCGTCCCAGTTCGGCGCCTGTGGCGCGGCCGATCCTGTTCACCTCCGCCGCGGGGAACACGTCGCGCGAGGAAGGGCGCGTGACGAGCGGCTTGCTCGTCGCGAGCAACTCGACCGTGCTCCCCGCCTCGACCCCCGTGGTGGTGAGCCGCACCGCGGCCAGTGGGCGCATCCACGTGCACCCAGGGAGGTTCTGCAGCGGCCCGTCGGTGGTCCACATGCCGCGCGTGACGAGCGCCTGACCGGCGGGCCGGCCGGCGTGATAGAGCGTCAGCGCCGTCCCCGGCGCGAAGTAGAGCGAATCGAGCCGGCGCCAGCCATGGTCGTTCAGGCCGATGGCGACGATCTCGCTGTCGAGGATCGCCGCCACGGGAAGCACACGCGGATCCGCGCGATCGCCGAACACCTCGAACAGCAGTTTCGGGTGGTGGCCCACGTCGATCGCTCGCGTGCCGACCGGGCGCACGAGGTTCTGGGCGTCGCGCAGTGCCTTGTCCTTGTCGCACCCCGCGGTGAACGCTAGGATGCCCAGCACGATGATCGATGCGAACGGCGAACGACGGGACGGCTTCATTCCGGCATCATATGATGGCGCGTCCGGCGGAGCAAGCGCGCGCGACGTCGCCCGCCTGTTGCGGTCGCTCGCTGGCCACGCTGACGCCCCGCAGGCGGTCTCCGCGAGCGACGAGCGGCCGCTCGAAGTCGCGGCACTCGACGCGAATCCGCCGCGTCTGGAGGCCGCCACCCCCATCGAAGGTGCGTTCGCCGCGCGCGCCGTGCCCGGCGCGCCCATCGCCGGGTTCCGCGCCTTCCTCGACGGCATCCAGGTG
The DNA here is from genome assembly GCA_903876745.1 of uncultured Gemmatimonadota bacterium. GTDB lineage: Bacteria > Gemmatimonadota > Gemmatimonadetes > Gemmatimonadales > Gemmatimonadaceae > Fen-1231. The sequence continues at coordinate 4,107 of CAIRBD010000718.1, read as the reverse complement.
AGTCGCGTGGCCGGGCGATGGCCCGATGGTCTCCCCATCGTGCACGGCACGGTCGCGGCCGTGGTCCGTCGGCGCAATGACGGCGAGCTCGCCACCTGGCAGGGCGCTCCCCGCCTGCTCCGCGGGGTGTTCCTGCCGTTCTCGCTCACCGGGGCGGCGCGGCTGGCGGCGTTCGAGCACGCCGGCATCCGCCTCATCGACACCCTCGACGGCGACGTGGCCACGGGGCCGCGCCATCCGTCGGAACTGCTGGCCGTCGCGCGCACCGCCGTGCAACGGCAACGCGAGGCACTCGAGCTCGCGCTCGCCGAAGCGTGGATCGCCGACGGCGACGGTCCGCTCTACGTGGACGGCGGCATTGCGTCGAGCGGCACGGCGTCGCGCGCCGACGGCGCCATCGGCGTCGTGAAATCGCATCGCACGCTCTACGCGGGCGGCGACTCGCTCGGCGTGGTGCTCACGCTCGCGGAGGGCGCGCGCACGACGGGCTTCGAGATCCGCTCGCCGCGACGCACCGGTGTGGCGAGTTGGTACCTGCGATTGCGCGCTGCCGAAGGGATGGATCCGTTCTTCGGGCTCGTGCGCGTGGAGGTGGCGCGCGACACGTTCGCCACGGCGCGCGCCGACGAAGTGAGCCGCTGGGTGCTCGCCGAGCGCGCCCCGGTGTCGCTCCCCGACAAGCGGTGGAGCACGATGGCGTACGGCATCCGCAACTGCGAGGAATACCTGCGCGCGGTCACGGGCAGGGAGTAGCTTTCACGGATGTCCGTCCTCGGCCGCATCGTCGCCACGGAGCGACGCCCCAACACCCCGCATGAGTTCCACTTCTGGACGGCGATCGACTCGCCGGTCGGCATCGGCACGATCGTGCGGGTGGAGGGCGCGAACGCCGTGAACGGGGCGATGCCGCGCACGTACGGCGTCGTCACCGAGGGGTTCAGCTACACCGACCTCGAGACGCCGCTGCACGACGTGCTCGGCCACGACGGCTCGCCCAGCAACGCGGTGGCCGCGCCCACGCGCCGCACCGAGGTGCGCCTGTACTCGGCGGCCGTGCTGCGGCACGTGCCCGAGGAGCCGCTGCAGCCCGTGGGGTCGGGCACCGTGCATCTCGCGAGCGACGAGGATGTGAACATCGCGCTGCGGATGGACGGCTATCTCAAAGCCGGCGAGTCCACGGGCATCCCGGTGGGGATGTACCGCGCGGGGGCGACGGCGTCGCCCGTGTTCCTCGACGCCGATTTTCTGCTGGGGCCCGAGGCGGCGCACCTGAACATCAGCGGCGTGTCGGGGCTCGCCACCAAGACGAGCGCGGTGGAGTGGCTGCTCGCGTCGATCTTCGCGCATTTCCCCGAACGCAAAGGCAAGGTCGCTGCGGTCTGCTTCAACGTGAAGGGACCCGACCTCTGTTTTCTCGATCAGCCGGCCACGAAGCTCGATGATGCCGACCGCGCGCTGTACGCGGCGATGGGCGTGCCCGCGGAGCCGTTCCAGCACGTGGAGTATTTCGCGCCCTACACGGCGCGCGGCTACGCGCTCAACACGCTCCGGAGCAACGAGGCGCTCTCGCACAACGTGCGGCCGCTCTCGTGGGGGCTGCGCGAAGTGCTGCAGTACGCCGAGGTGCTGCTCAACAAGGACGACATCGACGCCAAAGCCGACGCGCTCATCGACTTCATCAAGGAGCGCGTGGTCGACCAGCCGTTCACCGACGCGGTGCTCTCGGGTGAGCACCGCGTGGCGTCGTTCGGCGAGCTCGAGGCGTGGTTCCGCGACCTGCTGCGCGGCATGGAAGCGAAGAACGCCGAGCAGTGGCGCACGCATCACGTGGCCACCATCCGCAAGGTGCGCAACCGCCTCACGAACATCTCGACGCGTTGCCGCGGGCTCGTGACCGACGACGGCTCCGTGAGCGACCTGCCGTTCGGCGCGTTCCGCGACCGCGGCGTGTACGTGGTGGACGTGGCGAATCTCGAAGATGATGCGCAGGACCTGATCTTCGCGCGCATCGTGTCGCAGCTGCGCGAGCACCTCGAGAAGCGCACGCTCGGCGTGGAACACGTGGTGGTGTTCGTGGACGAACTCAACAAGTACGCCCCGAGCGACGGCCCCGACACGTACGTGCGGGCGATGCTGCTCGACATCGCCGAGCGCGGCCGGTACCTGGGGCTCGTGCTCTTCGCGGCGCAGCAGTTCCGGTCGCAGGTGCACCGGCGCGTGGTGGGCAACTGCGGCACGGCGCTGTTCGGGCGCATGGACCCGGACGAGTTGGCGACCCCGGGCTACGCCACGCTCTCGCCGAGCACGCGCACCAAGCTCAGCACCCTCGAGAAGGGGCAGCTGATGGTGCGGCATCCGCACTTCGCGCAGCCGGTGTTCGTGCGCTTCCCGCGGCCGGCGGTGCTCTCGGGGCGCGAAGGGGTGGAGCGTTTTCCGCAGGCCGAGGAGCCGACGCTCGAAGCGGCGATCACGCGCTCGCTGCGCGCGCTCGAGCCGACGGTGACGCTGGACTGGGTGAAGGAGACCATCGCCCTCGCCGATGAAGACGAGGCGCTCCGCGCGCGGAACCGCACGCTGCAGGCGCGCCCCGAGGACGTGAAGTCGTACTTCCGCGCGCAGTTGAAGCGCCGCGTGGGCGGGGAACGCGTTCCGCTGCCGCCCCGGCCGGCGCTCAAGGCCACGCCGGCCGACGATCCTTACGGGTTTTGAGCCGCGGTCGGGGGGGCGTGACGAACCCAACGGAGGCGTGGCGCGTATACAGTGCAGGGGGCGTCACTCCCTGCGCCGTTGCGTATCCTGCAATACATTAGACTCGTGCGCCTGGTCCACCTCTCAGACCTGCACCTCGGCTTCCGTCAGTTCCAGCGAACGACGCCCGCCGGCATCAATCAGCGGGAGGCGGACGTTGCGCTCTCGTTCACGCGTGCCATCGATCGCGTGATCGAACTGCGCCCCGACCTCGTGCTGATCGCGGGCGACGTGTTCCATACGGTCCGGCCGACCAACCCCGCCATCCTGCACGCGTTCGCGCAGTTCTCGCGCCTCATGCGGGAACTGCCCGACGCGATCGTCGTGATGGTGGCCGGCAACCACGACATGCCCCGCTCCAGCGAGACCACGTGCATCCTGCGGCTTTTCACGCCGCTGGGCATCCACGTGGTCGACGCGGAACCGCGCCGGCTGGAGTTCCCTGAGCGTGGGCTGTCGATCTTCGCCGTGCCCGACATGCCGCCGGGGAGCATCAAACTCGAACCCGATCCTGCGTTCGAGACCAACGTGATGGTGCTCCACGGCGAGGTGGCGGGCGCCATCCCGATGCACGCCGAGCACACCGACCGCGCGTCGCTGCAGATCCCCGTGGAGGAGGTGTCGTCGCCGCGCTGGAACTACGTCGCGCTGGGGCATTACCACGTGTACAAGAAGGTGGGGCCCAACGCGTATTACTGCGGCGCGCTCGACTACACGAGTTCGAACGGCTGGGGAGAGGTCGAGGAGGAGCACGCGCAGAAGCTCCCCGGCAAGGGGATGATCGAACGCGACCTCGCCAGCGGGAAGCAGACGTTCCACCGCGTGCTGCCGGCGCGCGAGGTGCTCGACCTGCCGCCGGTGGACGGGCGTGGGATGTCGGCGCAGGACCTCGACGCGGCGATCGCGGCGGCGGTCGCCAAGACGAGCGGCGGCATCGACGGCAAAGTGGTGCGGCTCGTCGCGCGCAACGTGCCGCGGCACATCGCGCGGGAACTCGACCATAAGGCGCTGCGGGAGCTGCAGCGGCGCGCGCTGCATTTCCATCTCGATACGCGGCGCCCCGACGTCGTGCGCCCGAGCGCCGGTTCGGGCTCCGCCGGGCGGCGTCCGTCGCTGGCCGACACCCTGCGCGACGCGCTCCGCAGCCGCGTGCTCACCTCCGACATCGACCGTGACGCGCTCGTCGAGCTGGGGATGCATTATCTGCGCGAAGCGGAAGCGCTCGGCGTCATCCGTGACGCGCCGGCCGCGGCGGAGGACGCGTGAGACTCAACCGCATCCGCCTGGTGAACTTCCGGCAGCACGTCGACACCGAACTCGCGTTCGAGACAGGGCTCACGGGCATCATCGGCCCCAACG
>CAIRBD010000717.1 GCA_903876745.1 uncultured Gemmatimonadota bacterium | reverse complement strand
CGCCGCGGCCTCCGCCGCCGTGACGATGCGCGACTGGTCATGCGTGGGACCGCCCGCGGCGCGCAGCCCGGGCACCAGCGGCTGCAGGGCAGCGCCGAACCGCGCGCGCACCGCGGCACACTCCGATCCCGCGCACACGATGCCGTGCGCGCCTTCGCCGTGCGCGATGCCGGCGAGGCGCAGCACTTCCTCCCCGATGTCCACCGGACGGCCAAGCGACAGCGCCAGACGCTCGGCGTCCATCGACGTGAGCACCGTCACGGCAAGCACGTGCGTCAACGGCGCCGCGCCTTCGACGGCGGCGCCGATCATCGCGGCGCCGCCGATGGCGTGCACGGTGAGCAGCGACACGCCGAGCGTGCTCGCGCTGTTCGCCGCGCCGCGCACGGTGTTCGGGATGTCGTGCAGCTTGAGGTCGAGAAAGACCTTCTTCCCCGCGCCGCGCAGCCATTCCACGGCGCGCGGTCCCTCGGCGGTGAAGAGCTGCAGTCCCACCTTGTAGAAATCCGCCTGCGGACCGAGGCGCTCGACGACCTGCCGTGCTTCGTCGAGGGTGCTCACGTCGAGCGCGACGATGGGGACGGGGACGGGCGGCACGAACCGCGCACTCATGCGGGCCACTCCAGCGTGCCGACGAGATCGGCGAGGGCGGTCACGCCGCGGGAGCGGCACCAGCGGTCGAGGTCGCGCACGATTCGCTCCGGGACACGGGGGTTCGCGAGCGCGGCCGTGCCCACGGCGACGAGCGACGCGCCCGCCACAAGATACTGCAGCACATCCTCCGCCGACGCGACGCCGCCCACGCCGATGATCGGGACGGTCACAGCGCGCCGCACCTTCGCCGTGGCGAGCACGCCGATGGGGCGCAGGCCGGGACCGCTCACGCCGCCCGAGCCGAACCCGAGGGCCGGCTTGCGCGCGGCGAGATCGATGACGAGTCCGGGGATGGTGTTGATCACGGTGATGCCGTCGGCTCCGGCCTCCACAGCCACGCGCGCCATCGCGCCGACGTCGGGGAGCGTGGGCGACAGCTTCACGAAAAGCGGTCGCTTGGTGGCGGCGCGGGCGCGGGAGACGACGGTGGTGAGCGCTGCGGCGTCGGCGCCGAACTCCAGTCCGCCAGCGCGCGTGTTGGGGCAGCTCACGTTGAGTTCGTACGCGGCGAAGCCCGGCGCGTCGTCGAGTTTCGCGACGACCTCACCGAAGTCCTCGGCCACGCGGCCGACGACGTTCACGAGCACCTGCGCGCGTCGCAGCGAATGCGCGAGCCACGGCAGATGGTCGGCCTTCACGGTGTCCACGCCGGGGTTGGCGAGACCGACGGCGTTGATCATGCCGCCCTCGAAGTCCCACACGCGCGGCGCGGCGTTTCCATGACGCGTCTCGAGACTCACGGCCTTGGTGACGATGCCGCCGAGCGCATCGAGCGCGATGACGTCGTCGAGTTCGCGGCCGTACGCGGCGGTGCCGGACGCGAGCAGGACCGGATTCTGGAAGGTGAGTCCGGCGGCGCGCATCGCGAGCGAGGGCGCGCTCACTGATGGCCGCCCGAGGCCGCGGCCCCGGTGCGCTTCTCGTAGTGGGCGAGGTATTCCACGGCCGCATCAGCGACCGCCGCGGCGATGCGCCGCTGCCCCTCGTCGCTCGAGATGTATGCGGCTTCGGCCGGGTTGCTGCCGAATCCGATCTCGACGAGTACCGACGGCATGAACGACGTGACGAGGACGCGGAACCCGGCCTGCTTCACACCGCGACTCGGCCCCGGATGCATCGTCCCCAGCTTGCGCTGGATGACCGTGGCGAGGTCGCTCGATTCGCGCAGGTGCTCGTTCTGCAGCATGTCGGTGAGGAGAAAGTCGAGCGGGTCCCCCTTCCCCACGTCCACATCGCCGTCGAAACGCACCGATTCGTTCTCCATGTTCGCCACGCGCCGCTCGTCCTCGGTCTTCGCATCGGAGAGAAAGTACGTCTCGAACCCGCGCGCCGCGCCGGGCGATTTCCAGTTGGGATTGGCCGCGTTCACGTGGATGGAGATGAAGAGGTCGCCCTTGCGCTGATTGGCGATCTTGCCGCGGTCACCGAGGGCGATGAGGGTGTCCGTGGTGCGCGTCATCACGACATCGAGGCCGCGGTCCTTCAACTCGGCGGCGAGCCGTCTCGAGACGGCGAGGGTGATGTCCTTTTCGTAGAGCGTCGTGCGTCCGCCGATGGGACCGTGCATCCCGTTGTCAGGACCGCCGTGGCCCGCGTCGACCACCACACGGCGGGTCAGCGCGCGGCGCGCGGAGACGGGCGCCGGAGGCGGCGCAGGCACCGCGACGGGCACCGCGACGACCGCAACCGGGGCAACGACGGCGGCAGGCGCGGAAGCCGGGGGGGCGTTCACGGCGCGCCCGACCGGGCGCGCCGCGCGTGTCGGAGGAGTCGGGGCCGCCGGCCACTCCGAGGGAGGCGGCACGCGGTCGGCCGCGGTCGACGCGGCCGCCAGTGCGCTCTTGGCCGGCGCCCACGCCGCATCGCCGCGCACGAGGCGCAGCTCGAGCCGCTCGCCGTCCCACGCGAGGTCGTCCCCGAGACGCGCGACGATCTCGCCGAGGGCGGTGACGGGGATGAGCAGTTCGCCCGCGCGCAGCGTAGGCGGCGCGACGAGAGGGAAACTCTTCCCCTTCACCGTCCCGAAGGGGACGCCGTCGACGACGGTGACGACGGCGGTGCCATGCGTGAGCGTGAAGCGGCCTGCGCCCGGACTCGCGACGCGCACACCGACGAGCGGCAGCACCGCGGCCGCGCGCACGGCGGGGCCGGCGGCCGACGCGACGGCGACGATCGCGGAATCGCGCGTGCCCGCGCGCACATGCACCGTGTCGCGCGCCGCGGCGCCGGCGATCGTCAGGGCGAGGAGGGCGACGGGGCTCACCGGCGCACCTTCAGCGCGCGCGCCATCTCGCGCTTGTCGTCCTTCTCCTTGAGATCGGCGCGCTTGTCGTGGAGTTTCTTGCCGCGCGCGAGCGCGATGCGGATCTTGGCGCGCCCCTTCTTGAAGTAGAGCTCGACGGCCACGAGGGTGAGGCCCTGCCGTTCCACGGCACCGATGAGGCGTGTGATCTCGCGCCCGTGCAGCAGCAGCTTGCGGGTGCGTGTCGCCTCGTGGTTGAAGCGGTTGCCCTGGTCGTACGGGGAGATATTGGCGTTGAGCAGCCAGATCTCGCCGTCCTTCACGATCGCGTAGGCGTCACTGATGTTCGCCTTGCCCGCGCGCAACGACTTGACCTCGGTCCCCGACAGCATGATCCCGGCCTCGAAACTGTCGAGGAGCTCGTAGTCGAAGCGCGCGCCGCAGCTGTAACACCGGGCCATCCCACACGAAGAATCGAGATGCCTTTCGCCAGCGCGCGTCCAAATTCCGCACT
>CAIRBD010000716.1 GCA_903876745.1 uncultured Gemmatimonadota bacterium | reverse complement strand
CTGACGCCAGTGCTCGCCGGCACATACACGGCGCGCGTGCGAATCCCGCTGCTCGACGAACTCGGTGTGGCGCCGGTGGAGCACGAGATCGTCGTGCGCGACCGCGCGCCGGTGGACACGGTCTCTCTGCCGTCGGCCGAGCAGGTGCTGACGAGGAGTTGCCCGCGCGATTCGATCCACGATGGTGAGGGGATGCTCCGGGGGCGCGTGCGCGACGAGCGCGGCGCGGCGCTCTCGCAGGCGACGGTGACGGTGACGTGGCAACTGCACTTCAACATCACCGGCGCGAACGTGAGCAATCTGAACTGGAACGAGAAGACGATCGGTGCGATGACCGATGCACGCGGCGACTGGCGGGTGTGCGGCGTGCCGCGCGGCGTGGCACTCGCGGTGAGCATGGTCGCCGATTCGGGGAGCGATCTCGTGAAGACGCGGCTCGAGCCGACGCATCCCTTTGGTTCGGCGGATCTGGTGGCGCATGTGGTGGGCCCGGCGATCGCCGAACGCGACTGGCGCGGCCGCGGCCTCGTGGAGCTCGTCGTGACGACGCTCGGTGGCGCGCCGTTGCCGAACGTCACGCTCGAGGTCACCGCGCCCGGTGGCGTTCGTCGCACGTTGATGACGGGGCCGACGGGGCACGCCCTCGTGCCGGATGTCGCGCCGGGGCTGATGACGGTGCAAGCGAAGCGCCTGGGCTTCAAGCCGGGCAAGCTCGCGCTGACCGTGGCCCCGGGGCGCAACACGGCGCCGATCATCATGAGTGATGCGTCGTCGCCGCAGCTCGACACCGTGCGGGTGATGGGCGGCAAGCGCGTGGCGGGACGCTACGACGAGTTCGACACGCGCCGGCTCAACCACGAGGCCACGGCGAGCATCACCGAGGACGAGATCCACGCGCGCAATCCGGTGGATGTGTGGCAGATGCTCCAGAACGTGCCGAGCATGCACATCGAGTCGTTCGGCCACGGCGAGGTGTACGCCATCTCGAGCCGCGGTGACATGCCGAGCCTGCTCCGCGCCGGGCAGAAGTGCTACATGAACGTGATGATCGACGGCGTGATGATGAACCCCACGGTAGAGCAGGACCGGCAGGTGGGGCGGGTCAACCTGCGCGACCTGCCGATCCCGGCGGATGTACACGGGATCGAGGTGTTCGCCGGCGGCGCGACGGTGCCGCTCAAGTACGGTGGGACGGGGACGGGTAAATGGTGCGGACTGATCGCGATCTGGACGAAATAGTATCGTTGTGATACTAAACGACGCCTCGGATGGGCGCGGGTACATCCCGACGATGCCTCAGCTGGGCGCAGGGACTACATAACGACGCCGCAGGTTTTCGCAGGTACTACAGGAACCACGAACCAATGGGGACGACGGCCTGTGACCGCGGGCTGTCGTTCCCCCAAGCGTTTGCAGTGACTGTCGCTCCTGTAGTACCTGCGAAGACCTGCGGCGTCGTTGACTCTGATCAGCGCCCATCTGAGGCGTCGTTCATCTCCCGGTCCCCGAACGCCCACACCGGCGCCAACAACGTGACGAGCGGGATCGCCACCCACACGCGCCCGGCGAACACGTTGTAGTCGTGCAGCAACTCGCTCCACGGCTTGTGCATCAGCCAGTGTCCCGCGCCGAACTCGAAAGCGAGCGTGAGCGTCACCCAGAGCGCGCCCACCACCAACGCGCGTACCTGCGACCCCGGCGCGATCCAGTCGACGGACCACCACGCGATGCCGATCACCACGGCCGAGAGGATCAGCGTGCTCACGATATGCGCCACCGGCGCGCCCGAGCGCGGCACGATGAACAGCTCGCGCAGCGCGCCATTGGCGAACGCGCGCGCGAGGATCGCGAACCAGACCGCTGTCGCACGTCCGATCACAGGTGACTCCTCCCGGCGGATGCGTCCCGGGGTAGCTGGAACCGCTGTCTTCCCCTACCGTAGTAACGAAGATAGAGCCGCTCGCCCGTGCGTGGTGGTCGGCGTCCCCCTGTCGAGGTTCCCATGCGCTCACTCCGTACGCTCGTCGCCGGCGCGTTCGCGCTGCCTCTGCTCGCCGGCGCGCAACCGCTCGCCCCTGCCGCGCCCGACCCGCGTGCGCCGATGGTCGTCTCCACGGCCTGGCTCGCCAGCCATCTCACCGACGCGAACCTCGTGCTGCTCCAAGTGGGCGACCTCAAGGAGTACGAGGCAAAGCACATCGCCGGCGCGCGCTTCATCGCGCTGCAGGACATCGCCACCGGCGTGCCCGCGGTGAAAGACGCCAATCAACTCGAGATGCCGAACCCCGACTCGTTGCGCGCCAAGCTCGCGGCGCTCGGCGTCGGCGACCAGTCGCGCATCATCGTGTACGTGGGGCACGACCGCCTCGCGGCCACGACGCGCGTGTTCATGACGCTCAACTGGGCCGGGCTGGGCGACCGCACCTCGCTGCTCGATGGCGGCATGGACTCGTGGATCGCCGACGGTCACGCCGTCACCGCCGCGGCCCCGCCCGCTGCCACGACCGGCGCGCTGTCGCCACTCAACGTGAAGAACTTCGTGGTGAACGCCGAGTTCGTGAAGGCGAACATCGGCAAAAACGGCACGAGTATCATCGACGGTCGCGCGACGCCGTTCTATGAGGGGACTCAGTCCGGCAACTCGATGGGCACGCCGCACCGCGCCGGGCACGTGGCGAGCGCGAAGAGCGTGCCGTTCAGTTCCGTGTGGGATGAGACCAACCACCTGCGCTCACCGGCTGAACTCGACGCGATCTTCGCGAAGGCCGGCGTCGGACCCAAAGACACCGTCATCGGCTACTGCCACATCGGGCAGCAGGCGACCGCGATGCTGTTCGCGGCACGCGCGACGGGGCATCCGATCCTGCTGTATGATGGATCGTTCGAGGACTGGTCGCGGCGAACCGAACTGCCGGTGGAGACGGTGCCGCCGAAGAGGCCCTGACCAATCCGGCGCGTCAGCCCTTTCGGGGTGCTGGGCGTGCCGACCGGCGAGGCTGTTTCGGCAGCGGCCTCATCAAGCCGCGCAACGCCGCGTTGACGGCCGCCGCGTCCGGGAACGCGGCGGCGACGTCGGGCTCGAGGCGCACGATCGTCGCGGTCCCGGCGAGTCGGGCGGCGTAAGGGTTTCGCTTCGCCCCCTTGAGGCTGTATTGCGGCAACAGATCGTCTTCGCGGACACAGGTCGCCGGTCGTGGCCGCGTGTCGTCAGAACGCGCCTTCTTCGAGGTCATGTCGTTCTCGGCGGGTGGCCCGCCGCGCGCTGAAGATTCGGATGCGGTTCGTTCCGCGTTCCGTGAAAAGCACTGCGAGCGTTCGATCATCTGCCGATCTGCCGAAGAGCACGAACCTTTCCTCTCCCGACCCGTGTCGCGCGTCGGTCACGATTCGTGCAAGTGGATCGGCGAAGACCGACGCGGCCTCATTGAATGCGACGCCGTGTTTCACGAGATTTGTGCGGGCCTTCGCCGGGTCCCATTCGAAAATAAGCGACACGGGCCGAGGATAGCCACCGAGTCGCCTCGAACCGGTACCCGATCATCGCCAGTCGCATCGCCTCGTTGCGCGCATTACGCGCGCCGGCTCTTTGGCGTCAGGCCGTCACGAGCGCGATCGCGAGCCCGTCGTATCCCTTCGACCCCACCGTCTGCACGGTCGTCGCGCTGAGCCGCGGTTCGGCGGCGAGCATGTCGTGGTACACGCGCACAGCCTGCACGGCCGCATCGTCGCACGTCGCGTCGGCCACACGCCCGTCGCGCACGACGTTGTCGGCGATGATCATCGTGCCGAGACGCGAGAGTTGGAGCGATCGCTCGAGGTACGCGGGATATCCCACCTTGTCGGCGTCGATGAAGATCAGATCGAACGGCGCTTCGCCGCCGGCGATCATCCGATCCAGTGAGTCGCTCGCGGCACCCACGCGGACCTCGACCATGGCGCCGAGCCCGGCGTTCGCGATGTTCGCGCGCGCGACCTCGGCGTGCTTCGGCTCGAACTCGAGCGTGAGAAGGCGACCGTCTGCCGGCAGCGCTCGGGCAAGCCAGATGGTGGAGTAACCCCCCAACGTCCCGATCTCGAGAATCCGCCGAGCGCTCATGGCGCGCGCGAGCAGATGCAGCAACTTGCCCTGCGGCGGCGACACGGCGATGGCGGGGAGGCCGGCCGCATCGCTCGCCGCGAGCGCAGCGTCGAGCGCGGTGTCGGGACCGATGAGCAGGTCGGTGATGTAGCGGTCGACGGCGGACCAGATCGGGGTCGTCGGCGGCATCGGCAATCTCCAGCAAGGGTGGCACGAACGGCAACTCGGCGAGAACTTGAAGGTAGCATCCCTCCGGAGCCTCCATGTCCGACTCTGCGCGCACCCTCCTCCGCCACACCCTCGCCACGATCGCCTACCGCGGCAGCAAGACGCTGCGCGGCGCCACCGACAGCTTCGCGAACTTCCGCAACGGCCCCACCTCACGTACGCCGGTGGAGATCCTCGCGCACATCGGCGATCTGTTCGACTGGGGCGCGCAGCTCGCGGCGGGGAACCGCGTATGGAAGGACTCCGAGCCGCTGCCGTGGCCGCAGGAGATCGAACGCTTCCACGCGGCGCTTGGGCGGTTCGACGACGTACTCGCCGGCCCCGAACCACTCGGCTATCCGGCCGCCAAGATCTTTCAGGGTCCCATCGCCGACGCGCTCACGCACATCGGGCAACTCGCGATGCTGCGCCGGATGTACGGGCAGGCGGTGCGCGGCGAGAACTACTTCAAGGCGGAGATCGTCATCGGGCACACCGGAGCGGAGCAGGCTCCGGCGCGCGCCGAGTTCGACTAACACTGCCCGTCCGTAGCGCTCGCCACGCCGAAACCCTGCAGAAGCCGATGCCGTCTGGGGCGGAACTAGCACGACGGTGCGATTGTCTGGGACTGATTCCGAGGTAGTCTCCAAGGAGAGGCACGCCGTGTGATGCGCCAAAATCGTCTGGTCGTGCCAAGCGAGGGCGTGGCCGTGGCGCGTGCGCACGGGACGATACCGATTGGAGGTGTTCGGTGCACTTCCTGAGCTGTCTGCCCGAAGCCCTCGAGGTCGAGTTTGCGCGGACGATGCGACGTTCCGACCGGCGCACAAACTCCCTCGAGATCGCGATTGTCGAGTCTCTGGTGCTTGGCGGCACCGTCGGCGTTGTTGTGATCGACCCGGCGCGGGTGTCCGACGTGTTCTTCGTGCGTGTGCTTCAGGCAGTCGCCGCGTCCACGAGCACCCTCGTGCTGTGGACGGTGTTCGAGCTCAGCGTCTTACCCGCCATTCTCGCAGCGGGCGCGCTGCCGCGGGCGGAGCTGTTCTTTCATGGTGACGCCGGCGATGCCGCGGCACTGACGCGGTGGGCGTCTGGCAGGACGCGCCCGACGGTGCGCGCAGTCGTATGGCGGCGGTTGGCTCCTTCGCTTGCCGCTATGGAGCCGGCGTTCGCGCACGTCCTGCTGGGCGTGCTCATGGGCCGCTTTCACGAGGAGTCCATTCCCGCACTACTGAAGACGCACGGCCTGCATACGCGCCAGTTCGAACGGAGATTGCAACGATCGGGACTGTGCCGCGGGCGCTCGCTGATGCACCTCGGGCGGCTGATGACGGCGTATAAGTGTCTCTCAGCCCGGGCCGAGAACGTACGGGACGCGGCTGGCCACGCAGGGTACGGTTCATCGCGCGCGCTCCGGATCAATGCGCATCGCTTCATCGGGGCCGTGCCGTCGGAGTTCCTGCGGCTCGGCGCGAAGCGTTTCGGCGAGCGGATCGTGGCGGCGCTGTGGCGATCGGGTGGACTCGTTCGCGGGCAGTCGGGATCAGCAGTGGGCGAAGTAACGGTGCGGTGAGCGCGTACAGGAACCCGTAAAGCGGGGACCAGGCTGCGGCCGACGAAGTACCCACTGTCGCCTGCGTGTATCGCGCGGCGCGTTGCAGGGCGTGAGCTTCCAAGTGCGGACCGACGACCTCACGTCGTGGGGCGCTGGTCGTATCCACCCATGGAGACACGCATGACCCTGCTTCGTTCGCGTTCGTTCCCGATGTTCATCGCGATTGGAATCGGATGCCTGTTGATTCCCCGGGCGCCAGCGGGCGCGCAGACGTTTTTCGAAGTCGGCGGAGGATGGAACTATGTCGCTCCCGTTGACTCAAGAGAAAGCAGTCACGGGGCGAACCTCCGGGCCTCCATCGGCTGGCAAGTGGCGCCGAACTTCCGATGGCGGATCGACGCATTTCAGAGTCAGTTCGATGCCAAGTCTCCGATCGTCGCTCCATGTCCGTATTTCGGATGCGCGGCATCGTATTCCATGGAGCCTGAGCGAGTGAGCGGGTTGACCGTCAACGGTCTTTGGGGTGTGGAACCGCGCGGCGTCCTGTATGTCGTCGGAGGCGCAGGGCTCTATCATGTCCAGCTAGGGACGTCTGAGCAATGGCCTCTCGGTGTATCAGCAGGCGCGGGGCTCGCGCTGCCTCTCGCCGCGCGCGTGAGCGCCGTCGTCGAAGCGCGATGGCACGGAATGTTCGGAGTCACGGCGGGACCGACTTGGCTGGTGCCGATCACCTTTGGTGTCCGTGTCTTCTAAACGGCGGGTGGGCTGCGGTACTGAGCCAGCCGAACGCGTACGCGTCGAGCATGAATGGGTTGATGAGACTACCCCACGTCACATACGTGGGCTCGTGGAACGCGCGTTGTCACTCTTCCTGATCGGCGCGTTGGCCTTCCCGTGGGCCGTCAGAGCGCAGAACGCACCGACTGCCGGGCCGGTCCGTTGGGGCGTCATGGCCGGAGGCGAAAACGTGACGGGGTCGTTCAAGGATGCGTTCAAGCCCGGAATCGTGTTCGGAGGCGAGGTGCAGTTCCCGCTTCATATGAACCGCCTCGCGCTGCGCGCCGATGTCATGTATCACTGGATTGGGGAGTACGCCTATGTGTGCATCGAACAAGGATGCATCGACCAAGGCGCGCACTCGCATCTGGTCACGGGAAGTCTCGACCTGATCGCCCGCCTTAACGATCCGTCAACGCGATGGTCGCCGTACGCGATCCTCGGTGCCGCCGTGAACATCACCGGCAATTCGGACGAGGCCATCGTCAGCTATAAGCCGAAAGGCAACGGCTTGCAGGGTGGCGTTGGCTTCGAGGTCCGTCCGTGGAAGACGACGGTGTTCGTCGAAGTGCGTTACATGGCGGTTTCACCCGGAGGCGTCGTGCCGGTGACAATCGGCATGCGCTTCTAGCGTCGAGGAACCACGTGACACATGTGCGCGGTCGCCTGCGTCATCGGCGTGTTGGATGACGATGCGTTCTCCCCTGATCGGAGTGACCGTGCGGTACATGCTATGTATTCTGTCGCTAATGACGGCGTGTGGCGGTCGGGTCACGTCGCCGTCAGCACAGCTTGATTGGTCGATGCAGGCAACGCCGGCGACGTTCACCATCGGCGTTCCGTTGGCGATCGTGGTCACGGTCACGAACCGTTCAGCCGGCACCGCAGAGTTCAATGCGGCCGACTGTCAACGGTGGATCGTGACGCATCTCGACGGCAGTGTGGTGGGCCCGCGGCAAAGGTACTGCACAGCCGTTTTCGTGAGCCGACAACTCGCGCCGGGAGCCAGCTATGCGTTTGCTGCGGAGCAGTGGCTGGGCGACGCGACCGACACCGACCCGTCGTCGCCAATCACCTACGTGCCCCCGGCGACGTATCTGATCGCACCGCCGAAGGGACGCCTTGGTAGCGTGGCGACGGTAGTTGCCGTCGCGCGTCAGTAGTACTGCGCCTCTCCGGGTCGGAGCGGGCTCGGTCGCCGCAAAGACCGCCGGAAAAGAGGAACAGATCGGTGGATCGTACCTCAAGGAGTGGAAGGCACCGCTATGCGACGTCGAAGCACCAAACTCACATCTCAGCGCGCGTGCCGTGCGCAGGTGCGCGGGCTCTTCACCCTGATGCTCTCGATGGGGATCGCATTGGAGGGGTGTTCACCCGTCTCAGCGCCGCTTGAGACATCTGGCACAGCGGACCGATCGACCATGGACGTCTACCCGTATCCCGGCCTGTTATTGGCCAAAGACACGATCACCATCGTCCCGATCCTTCTCGATTCCGTCGGCGGACAGCACCTGTCCGGGTTCACGGATGTTTCGATCGTCTCGAGCGATACCAACGTGCTGATGGTTCGCGAGGGCAAGTTGCTTCCGGGGCGCTCAGGACGGGCATTCCTCGTCATCCAAGCGACGGTCAACGGTATCAGGACGTCGACCCAGCGCCCCATCGTCGTGAGCAGTGTTACGCCGCTTTAGCTGTAGTTGAGCAGGACGGAGTGCACTCGACCGGAGCGAGGTGCGCGATGAGAGTCGAACCGCACCGTTTCGGTGCCGTTGTTATGCCGCAACCTCGACCATCACGGCATAACAGGTCGGCGCGGGCACCAACGCACCCGACTCGCGCAGTCCTTCGAGGTGAAATCCAACAGCTTCGCGCATGTTGGTCTCCACCTCGGACTCGGTCGCGCCGGTCGCCACACATCCGGGAAGGTCCGGTGAGAACGCGGAGAATCCCGTCGGTGTCTTCTCTACGACGATGAGGAGTTTCATTCGCTAAAATCCGCCTGCTTGAGAATGCTATTGAGCGTACCCGGCGCCAGGTCGTGACCAGGCTTTCCGGCGACGGTCACGAGGCCGCGCTTCGTCGGATGCTTCAGTTGACGATGACTACCACGCGTCCTGATGACGATCCAACCGTCGTCGAGCAGCCTGGTCAACACCTCGCGAATCTTCATCAGAACTATGGCGACGGATATGGGAGACATCAAGGCGCCGAAGCGCTGGTCGTCCCCAGTCTGACGCCGACGGTGCGTCCACAACAGCGCGCCGTATTGCTGCCAGTGCCAAAGTACCGCCGGTCCTACCGATACGAGTCCATCAGCTTCTCCAGCGCGCCCTTCCCAGGGCACAACTCCGCGACCGTGAGCTCAGCGAGAGGACGCTCGACCGTCCGCGCCACCGCGTGCATGTCCGCCCCGCCGCGCTCGATATAGAGCAGCCCCGTCGCCACCTCACCGCGCTTCGTGCATTCCCGCACGTGCAGATACGCCTGCTCGCGGTCCGTCGGATCGTACCCCTCGTGCGTCTTCCGGAACCGCATCACCGTGCCGTCGTGCATCTGCACCGCGGTCACGGCGCTGTCGGTGTCCTTGGTGGTGATCTCGTGCCGGATGGGCACGAAATCCACCTCGGTCATCTCCACCTCGTGCTCGCGCGTGAAGCGATAACTCTTGGTGCTCCCCTCGTGGTCGTTGAACGACACGCACGGCGAGATCACATCGATGAGCGCGAAGCCGTCGTGCACGAGCCCGGCCTTGAGGATGGGCACGAGCTGCGACTTGTCGCCGCTGAACGAGCGCGCCACGAACGTCGCGCCGAGCGACAGCGCGAGCAGCGCCGGATCGATGGGCGGCTGCACGTTGGCCTCGCCCTTCTTGCTCGTGCTGCCGATGTCGGCGCTCGCCGAGAACTGCCCCTTGGTGAGGCCGTACACGCCGTTGTTCTCGATCACGTAGAGCATCCGCACGTTGCGGCGGATGGCGTGGCAGAGCTGCCCCATGCCGATCGACAGCGAATCGCCGTCGCCCGAGATGCCGATGTACGTGAGTCCGCGGTTCGCCGCCGCCGCACCACTCGTGACGCTCGGCATGCGGCCGTGCACGCTGTTGAAGCCGTGGCTCCCCTTCATGAAATACGCGGTGGTCTTCGACGAACAGCCGATGCCGCTCATCTTCGCGGCGCGGTTGGGCGGCAGATCGAGTTCCCAGAACGCCTGGATGAGCGCCGCCGTCACGGAGTCGTGTCCGCAGCCAGCGCAGAGCGTGCTCATCGCGCCTTCGTAGTCGCGCCGCGTGTAGCCGAGTGCGTTCTTGGGAAGGCCGGGGTGCCGGAACTGCGGCTTCTGGATACTGGTCATGCGTCGACTCCCGCAAAGTGGGCGGTCACGGCATCCACCACGGACTTCGCCGTGAGCGGCATGCCGGAGTAATCCAGCACGGCGACCATCGCGTCGCGCGGGATGCCGGTCTCGATCGCGAGCAGACTGCGCAGCTGCCCGTCGCGGTTCTGCTCGATGATGAAGTTCACTTCGTGCTCGGCGAGGAACTGCTGCACGCACGTGTCAAACGGGAACCCGCGGATGCGCATGAAGTCCACGTGGAAGCCCTGCTCCTTGAGCCGGTCCATCGCCTCGCGCACCGCCGCGTCGCAGCTGCCGAGCGTCACCAATCCGATCTCGGCGCCGGGATTGCGCACGAACAGCGGCGCGGGAACGGCCTTCGCCGCGTTCTCGATCTTGCGCTTGATGCGATCGACGACCTTCACGTACGCATCGCTGTCCTCGGTGTACGCGGCGTGTTCGTCGTGGCTGCTGCCGCGCACGAAGTACGCGCCCTTGGCGTCGCCGCCGGGGAGCGTGCGCGCGGCGATGCCGTCGCCGTCCTTGTCGAGATAGCGCGAGAACTTCGGCAGCGCGGCGAGCTCCTCGGCGCTCAGCACCTTGCCACGGTCGGCCACGTAGTTCTCGTCCCACTCGAAGCGCGGCACCATCCAGTCGTTCATGCCGATGTCGAGATCGCTCGCCACGAACACGGGCGTCTGAAAACGCTCAGCGAGGTCGAACGCTTCGACGGTGAGCGTGAAGCATTCGTACGGATTCGCCGGGAACACGATCAGATGCTTGGTGTCGCCGTGGCTCGCGTAGGCGAGCATCATCAGGTCGGCCTGCTGCGTACGCGTGGGCATGCCGGTGCTGGGGCCGGCGCGCTGCACGTCGAAGAAGACACCCGGGATCTCGGTGTAATACGCGAGGCCGAGGAACTCCTGCATCAGCGAGATGCCGGGTCCGCTCGTGTTCGTGAATGACCGCGCGCCCGCCCATCCGGCACCGATGGTGATGCCGGCGGCGGCGAGTTCGTCCTCGGCCTGCAGGATGCAGAACTTGCGGAGGCCGGTCTCTTTGTCCACGCGGTACTTCTCGCAGAAGGCCTTGAAGGCCTCCATCAGACTCGTGCTCGGTGTGATGGGATACCACGCACCGACGGTCGCACCGGCGTACACGGCGCCGAGGCCGCACGCGGTGTTGCCGTCGATGATGACCTTGTCCTTGGTCTCGTCCATCTTTTCGAGATGGAACGGCAGCGGGCACTCGAAATGCTCGAGTGCGTAGTCCCACCCCATCTGTATGGCCTTGGCGTTCGCGTCGAGCAGTGATTTCTTCTTGGCGAACTTCTCACGGAGCATCTCGGAGATGATCTCGTGGTCGATGTTGAGCAGCGCGCCGAGTGCGCCCGTGTAGATGATGTTGCGGAGCAGTGTACGATCACGGTCACGCTCGAACGCCGACGCCGCGAGATCGCCGAACGGCACGCCGAGGAAGGTGACGTCCGCGCGCTTGATCGCCTCGGGGATGGGCCACGACGAGTCGTACATCACGTAGCCGCCGGGGCGCACCGTCTTGATGTCCTTGGCGAGCGTCGTGCCGTTGAGGGCGACGATCAGGTCCACCTGCGCGGGGCGTGCCATGTAGCCGTGTGCGCTCACGCGCACTTCGTACCACGTGGGGAGCCCCTGGATGTTGCTCGGGAAGATGTTCTTCCCGGCCACAGGGATCCCCATCCGGAAGATCGCCTGCATCAGCAGCGAGTTGGCCGAGGCCGACCCGGTGCCGTTGACGGTGGCCATCTTGAACGCAAAATCGTTGATCCCGCTCATCGCGCAGCTCCCGCCGTCGCGATGTGCGACGGAACGATCGATTCGAGTGTGGCTCCGGCATACGGCACGAGCAGTTCGAACTTGCGCATGTCCCACGCCGCCGTCGGGCACCGCTCGGCGCAGAGGCCGCAGTGCAGGCAGATGTCCTCGTCCTTCACCATCACGCGCTTGGTCTGCGGCAGTTCGCCGCTCACGAACAGGTCCTGCCCCGGCGTCACGGTCGGCGCGCTGAGGCGCGTGCGCAGGTCGGCCTCATCGCCGGCCACGGCGATGGTGAGGCAGTTCACCGGGCACACATCCACGCAGGCGTCGCATTCGATGCACAGCTTGTCGGTGAAATGCGTCTCGACGTCGCAGTTGAGGCAGCGCTGCACCTCGATGGCGGTCTGTTCGGGAGTGAAGCCGAGTTCCACCTCCACGCTCACACTCGAGAAGCGCTTCACGAGCTCCTCGTGCGTCATCTTCTGCCGCGTGCTGGGATTGAAGTCGTTGTGGTAGCTCCAGCTCTGCATGCCGAGCTTGGCGCTGACGAGGTTCATCCCGTAGTCGAGGCGGTCGGCGACCGGCGCACCGGTGCAGTGATTGTGAATGGAGACGGCGGCCTGATGCCCGTGCTCCACCGCCCAGATGATGTTCTGCGGGCCCCAGGCGGCATCGCCGCCGAAGAAGACGTCGGCGCGTGTGCTCTGGTGCGTGACCTTGTCTACTTCCGGCATCTCCCACTTGTCGAACGTGATGCCGAGGTCGCGCTCGATCCACGGGAAGGCGTTGTCCTGGCCGATGGCGAGGATCACGGAATCACAGGGGATGATGACTGTGCCGGTGACGGTGCTCTTCTGCTTGCCGTTCTCCTCGCTCCACACGAGCTGTTCGAACTCCATGCCCACGAGCGTGCCGTTCTCGATGACGAACCGCTTGGGCGCGTGGTTCTCGACGATGTCGATCTGCTCTTCCTCGGCGTCCTCGAGTTCCCACGGCGACGCCTTGAAGAACTTACGTGAGCGGCGCGCGATGACCTTCACGTCGGTGGCACCGAGGCGCTTGCTCGTGCGGCAGCAGTCCATGGCCGTGTTGCCCACGCCGATGATGAGCACGCGCTTGCCGATCTGCTCGATGTGGCCGAAGTGCACGTTGGCGAGCCACTCGATGCCGATGTGGATCTTCTCGCGTGCGCCATCGGCCCAGCGGTTCTCGATGTCGAGTTCCTTGCCTTTGGGCGCACCGCTGCCCACGTACACGGCGTCATACCCTTCGGCGAGCAGCGCTTTCATCGACGTGACTTCGGCGCCGTACTTCATGGTGGCGCCCATGTTGATGATGTAGCCGCATTCTTCGTCGAGCACTTCGGCCGGGAGGCGGAAGCTCGGGATGTTGAAGCGCATCAGCCCGCCGGGCTGCGTGTGCTTCTCGTAGATGGTGACGTCGTAGCCGAGCGGGAGCAGGTCGTTCGCGACGGTGAGCGAGGACGGCCCCGCGCCGACGAGCGCGATGCGCTTGCCGTTCTTGGCGGCGGCTTTCGGCAACTGGTCGGTGATGTCGTCGCGGAGGTCGGCGGCGACGCGCTTGAGGCGGCAGATGGCGACGGGTTTGCCGTCCACGCGGCCGCGGCGGCAGGCGGGTTCACAGGGGCGATCGCAGGTGCGACCGAGGATGCCCGGGAAGACGTTGGAGGCCCGGTTCATCAGGTAGGAGTCGCTGTAGCGCCCCTGCGCGATGAGGCGGAGGTAGCCCGGCACGTTGGTGTGGGCCGGACAGGCCCACTGGCAGTCGACGACTTTATGGTAGTGGCGGGGGTTCGAGACGTTCGTGGGCGCCAAGCGTTTTCCTCGGGCTGATGACGGTTATTTCATAGTAGTGGAACTGCAGGGGGAGGGGGAGGGAAAGGGGGAGGGGGAGGG
>CAIRBD010000715.1 GCA_903876745.1 uncultured Gemmatimonadota bacterium | reverse complement strand
CTCGGCCGCCAGCGCGGCGAGCCGCCCGCAGCTCGCTCGGTTGCCGTCGGCGCCTCCGGGGGCGTCCGCCTGGTAGCGCGCCGCCGCGTCGGTCATCCACGCGTTGGAGTCGCCCGGCGTGAAGTCGCAGAAGATCTCCTTGCACACGACGGCCATCGCGTCCTGGGCCTCCTGCGGGAGGTCCGAGAGCATGTCGACGTTGTCGCAGAGATGGCGGTTCATGTAGTCGAGGCCGACGAGCGAGTCGTAACACTGCTGGTACCAGGTGACCTTCCTCGTGAAGGCGTTCTCGAGCATCGTTTTGCGCCCTTTGACGTTCTTGGAAGCGAAGCCGCGTTCGGGCGTGTAGTTGACGAACGCCATGGGCCCCTTGCCCGAGGGCGGCGCCCCGGCGCGGAAGGTGCGGTACACCTGCTGCTGCGGGCAGTAGTCCGGGAGGTACGACGGCCGCGCCGCGCAGCTGAAGCCGCCGAGCGCCGGGTTGTACCTCTCGCCGCACGGCTTGTAGCAGATCGGCGGCAGCAGCATGTTGTCGTACCCGTCGCCCTCCGCGAAGCCCGTGCGGGTGTACCAGCGGGCCGGGCTGTTCTCGCAGCGCATCAGGCGCACGACCATGCCGCCGGTGACCAAGTCGACGAGCCAGAGCCCGAAGTAGGCGATGGCGAGCATCACGGCGAGCAGCACGTACACGATGGTCATCCCCAACGACCACCACCACACGAGAAAGAACGAGCCGACCGAGATGACCAGCGCGAACGCGCCCGTCACCGTGCACATGAGATAGAGGAGATAAAGGACGATGCCCAAGTTGATTCCGATGACGATCATGAGTATCCGAATGAGGGTCCCGAACGGGTCGACCGGGAACTGCACGAAGAGGAAGACGAGGGCCTCGACGATGACGCCCAGGTTCATGACAAAGTCGACGAGCGTGTGGATCATGTCGAGGATGTTGGAGAAGATGTCGAAGCCCTCGACGACGTCTCCGGGACCCCCGAACCACCCTCCCGTGCCCCCCCTCTTCTTCGGTTCGCCGGACGCAAACCCCTCGGACCCCTGGCACTTCTGCGCACGTTCGTTCGGGTCCGAGAACGCCATGCGGCAGGGGATGCTGGCGATCAGCCGCCCGAGCTCGTCCCACCACTCGAACCCCCCGTCGAGCAGCGCCATGTAGTTTTTGCCGAAGTCCTTCCACAGCGTGGGGATGCGCTTCGTGAAGATGTTCTCGGCCATCGGGACGTAGTAGATCGTCCAGATGCCCATCGGGAAGTTCTTGCGCCGGCTGAGGTACATCGTCTGGAGGTCGTCGTGCTGGTCGAGCATCATGCGGATCGAGTGGATGGCCGTCGCGACGGCGACGTGGTCCGGCGTCAGCTGCGGGAAGACCGTCGTCCGCAGGTCCCCGGCGTCGTGCAGGGCCTGCGAGATGGCCCCGGTGCTGTCGCGGATGCGGTCGAAGGGTCCGAGGGCGTTGTCGCGGAAGTCCGAGGTGTCGAGGTTCGTCCCGTCGGGCAAGACGAAGTCCGAGTTGTTCCGCAGGTCGGCGCGGTCGAGCATGTTGTACCGGAGCACGCTCTTGTGGAACTCGAGGTAGTTCGCGACGTCGCCCGCGAGGTCGGGGCGCGCGAGCAGCCCCGCGACGTCGGCGGCCAGCTCGGCCGCCGACTCGGACTCCGAGACGCACTCGAGCCAGTCCAGGCCGACGCCGCTCGTCTGCAGCGTTTGCAGCGCGGCGAGCAGGTCGACCGTGTACGTGTCGGCGACGTAGCCCTCGACGTCGTCG
>CAIRBD010000714.1 GCA_903876745.1 uncultured Gemmatimonadota bacterium | reverse complement strand
GCCTTCGTCGCCCCACTGGGCGCCGACCACGACGAGCGTGCGGATCTTCGAATCGAACATGGGCCTGGCTTGCTGGGGGATGCCGGCGCGGTCGCTGGCGGACACAAAAAAACGCCCCGGCGCGATTCCCCGGGGCGTTGATGAAATCTAGGTCGCGGCGTCATGAACGCAACGCGCGCCGCGTCACGAACGGCGCGGCGAGCGCCCGTCGACGCCCGTCAGGCGAGCGCGATGCCGCCGGCGACGAGCGCGTCCCGCACCCGGGCCACCCCCGCGGCGTCCAGATCCCGCAACGGCCCGCGCACGACTCCGCCCCGCAGCCCCACGGCGTCCATGGCGGCCTTCACCCCCGGCACCCCGATCTCGCCCACGACCGTCGCCGCCACGGCCTTCAGCGGCTCCTGCAGGGCTGCCGCCGCAGCATCGTCACCCCGCGCGTGCGCCGCGTACACCCCCGCGCACTCACGCCCCGCGAACAGTGACAGAGCCAGGATGCCCGCCTGAGCTCCCTGCGCGAGCGCCGTCGCCAGCTGCCCGCCGTTCCCCGTGATCACGGTGAAACTCTCGCTGCGCGCCTGCAGATAGCCGCCAAGCAGCTCCAGATCGCCCGAGCTGTCCTTGATCCCCACGATGTTCGCGTGCTGCGCCAGCTCCGCCACCAGCTCCGGCGACAGCTTGAAGTGCATGTATTTGGGGATGTTGTACAGCACCACCGGCAGCGTGCTCGCCTCGGCCACGCGCAGGTAGTGCGCGCGCAGGGCCGCCGGCGTCATCGCGTTGGAGTAGTAATGCGGCGCCACCACGAGCACCGCGTCGGCGCCCGCGAGGGCGGCGTCTGCGGCCCGCTGGGTCGTGAGCCGCGTCGACTCCGCGCCGACCCCCATCAGCACGAGCTTGCCTGCGGGCGTCTCCGCCCGGGCCGCGTCGAGTGCGGCGCGGCGCTCATCCTCGCCGAGCAGCGCCGCCTCGCCCGTGCTGCCGCACACCACCACGCCGTTGAGCCCGGCCGCGAGGTGCGCGCGCACGTTGGAACGGAAGGCCACGAGGTCGAAATCCTCGGAACCCGGGACGAACGTCGAGATGACGGGCCCGAAGACCCCACGCAGCGCGATCATGTTGGGAGAGTGGTCAGGGAGGGCACACGGACGGCGGGCGCTAGGCCGTGCCGTCGCCTTTCACCGCTTTCCGCGTCAGCGTGGAGCGCCGGCGGAAGGTCTTCATCTTGAGTTCGAAGTCGCTCGGCTTCGTCGCCGCGCCGATGGCCACGTCGAAATCCACGAGATCGGCCTGCACGAGCTCCGCGAGATGCTGGTCGAACGTCTGCATCCCGTACTGTTCCTTGCCCTCGGCGATGTAGTCGCGGATCTCGCCCACGCGGTCCTTGTCGAGCATCAGCTCGCGGATCGTCGGCGTCACCAGCATCACCTCGAGCGCCGCCACCCGGCCGTGGCCATCCTTCTTCGGCAGCAGCCGCTGCGACACCACCGCGTGCAGCGACTCCGCCAGCCGCACCCGCACCACGTCCTGCTCCTCGGGCGGGAACATCGCGAGGATGCGCAGCACGGTGCTCTGCGCGTCGGGCGTGTGCAGCGTGGAGATCAGCAGATGCCCCGTCTCGGCGGCCTTCATCGCCGTGTCGATCGTCTCGGCGTCGCGCATCTCACCGATGAGGATCACGTCCGGGTCCTGCCGCAGCGCCGCGCGCAGCCCCATGCGGAAGTTCTCCGTGTCCACCCCGATCTCGCGCTGCGTCACCGAGCACTGGATGTCGCGGTGCAGGAACTCGAGCGGGTTCTCGAGCGTGAGGATGTGCTTGTGCTTCGTCGCGTTGATGTGGTTGATGAGCGCCGCCATCGTGCTCGACTTGCCCGAGCCCGTCACGCCGGTCACCAGCACCATCCCGCGCTCCGTGTCGGCGATCGTGTGCAGCACGGGCGGCAGCCCCAGCTTCTCGAACGTCGGCACCTCGAACGGGATCACGCGCATCACGATCATGAAGCTCGACCGCTGCCGAAGGATGTTCACGCGGAAGCGGCCGATCCCCGGCGCGCCCCAGGAACAGTCGTAGTCCTGGATCTTGTCGATGCGCGAGCGGTCCTCGTCGTTCGGGATGAGGCGCAGCGCGATCGACTTCGTCTGCTCCGGCGTCAGCGCCTGCTTCGTGAGCGGCACCAGCTTGCCGTCGATGCGCGCGCGAAAAACGTCCCCCGCCTTGATGTGGAGGTCGCTCGCCCCGCGGTCGACGGCTGCCTTGATGATCTTTTCCATTCATATCCCTGCTTGCGCAGTCACCGGGTGAAACACGCGCGACGACAGAAGAAAGTGCCACATGGGAGGAACCCGCGCCAGCGTCCGCGATCAGTCCAGATACACGCCCAGCACGTCGTTGCGGTCGAGCAGCGTCGCACGCAGCACCTCGAACTGGCGGGCCGGTCCCTTCAGCCGGACCTCGAACACGCGGTCCGTCGCGTGATCGAAGACCTCCGACTCGCCGAGATCG
>CAIRBD010000713.1 GCA_903876745.1 uncultured Gemmatimonadota bacterium | reverse complement strand
CGAAGCCGTACTGGTCGAACAGCCATTCGGTCCACCCTTCATCCATCGAGGCGGTCCACGGTTTGTACACGCCAATGCGCGGCTTCACCACCGCACCCGTCGAGCCGGCCGTCGCCGAGGCGCGCCGCTCGGCGCGCACCGCGAACTCCTCCACCCACGCGTCGATCTTCGCCGGCGCGATGCCGCTCACCACGTACCGCCCGCCGCGTCCCTTGTCGCCGTCCTCATACCGCACACTCCCGCCCTCGGCCAGCGCGCGATTGATCAGCCGGAACGCATTCGTCTGCGCGGGATCGAGCACGAGCTGATCCCCCATCCCGCTCGCGCGCCCGGCCGGCGGCACGATCCCCGCCGCCGTCGCATCGGTCGCGAACGGCGCCGAGGGTGCAGTACGCCAATCGACCGGCTTCCCCTGCACCGGCTTCATCGCCGCGCGGAACGCGTCGGTGAGCGGCGTCTTCGCCTCGAACACCTTCACATCCATTTGATACGGCAGCGTCCACCCCGCCGCGTCATACGGCTGCTCGGGCGGACCGTCGGGACCGACGCGCAGGTCGGGATACTGTTGCGCCTCGAACAGGTTGCGCACCAACTCCGCGAACTCCTGATCCATCGGGATCACCCACGACCCGCGCGCGAACGTCACGCCGTCGTGCACGGCGTCTTTGTCGAGCTGCGTCACCCGCACGCCGTTGAAGGCGAGCCGCTTCAGCATCTCCGTCGCTGCCACGGGGTCGCGCTGCTGCTGCGGCACCACGTACGCGTACGGCGGCTCCTTGCGATACCGCGCGATCGCGTTGCGCCCGGCCTGATAGCGGTTCCACAGCAGTTCTTCGCGGTACTTGGCCGCGTAATCGAGCGTCGCGATCGACGCGATGCGCATGTAGTCCACCGCATCCTTCAAGCGCCACCAGCCGCCGGGCCACGGGCTCGGGTACAGCGACTGCGGTCGCAGGTCGCGGAATTCCTTCGGAAAATCATTCAGCGTATAGAAGTGCGGCGTGGCGTAGTTGTAGAGCGCCGTCTCCGTCCAGTAGCTCGCGATGTTCTGCAGCATCGGCAGGTAATCGATGTAGCCCGGATACCACGCGTCGAACCCCGTCCCCATGTGCGTCGCGCCGACCTTCCCCTCGGTCTCGAGTTCCTGCGCGATCGTCATGCCGATCGTGTTCACCTCGCGCGACATCAGCCCGTTCACGCGGTTCGCGATCGGCTCGGCGAACGGCGGCAGCCAGATGCGCGTGGGGAACGGCGCCGTCTGATGCTGCACGTAGATGATGTCGGGCTCCCACTCGCGCCACGTGCGCGCCACCACGCGCGATTCGGGCACGTTGAGCATGTACGCATCACGGTTGTTGTCGTGGCCGATGTACTTCTGGTACAGCTCGTGCAACGGGCTCACCTCGTACGGAGTGCCCACAACCTCGCGGTACCAGTTCACCACGATGTCCTGCCCATCCGGATTGATGCTCGGCCACAGGAACAGCACCGTCTGGTCGAGGATCGCGCGCATCTTCGGCTCGTTCGCCTGCGAGATCAACTCGTACGCCAGCTGGATCGTGTGCTGCGACCCCGCGATCTCGCTCGCGTGCAGTCCGCCGCTGATGTCCACGAACGCCTTGCCGGCGCGCGCCAGCGCGTGCGCCGAGTCGTCGCTCAGTCCGGCGGGGTGCGCGATGCGCTGCGCGATCGCTTTGTAGGTATCGAGCTTGGCGAGGTTCTCCGGCGACGAGATCACCGCCACCGTGAACGTGCGTCCCTCCGACGTCCTCCCCACTTCGAGCAGTTTGATGCGGTTGCTCGACGCAGCCAGTTTCTGGAAATAGGCGATCGACTGTTCGTACGTCGCCAGTTTGAAATCGGCGCCAACGGAAAAGCCGAGGACCGACTCCGGCGTGGGGATCTGCTGCGCGGCGAGGTGCGTGGCAGTGAGAGCGAACGTCGCAACGCCCATGAGCGCGCGGCGGAAAGTACGAACGTGCATCGCAGGACTCCAGATGAGGAAAACGCCCCTCAAATCTGGCGCCCCGCCCCGCCGTCAGCGAATGCCCAGCACGCGGATCAGGGTAACGGCCAGCACGATCAGCACCACCAATGACCCGCACACCGCGAGCACCACGGGGCGGCCCACGCGTCCGAGCGCCCGCACATCCACGCCCAGTCCGAGTCCCGCCATCGCCGCGACCGTGAGCCAACCGGAAACCGTGCGCGTCGGATCCACCCACGCCGGCGGGATCATCCCACCGGAACGCAGCCCTGCCAGTACTAGGAATCCGACGATGAACCACGGCAGCATCCGCGCCAACTCCACGTGTGGCGCCGCCCGCTCCGTGCCGCGCTCGCGATGCGTCACCGCGAAGAACAGCACCACCGGCCCGAGCATCAGCACACGCACCAGCTTCACCAGTGTCCCCACCTGCCCCGAGAGCAGGCTCACCGGGAACGCCGCCGCCAACACCTGCGGCACGGCGTACACGGTGAGGCCGGCCAACACGCCGTATTGATAGTGACTCAACTCCAGCGGCCCTATCAGAAAGGGCAGACCGATCACCACCACCACGCCGAGGATCGCCGTGAACGCGATCGCCGACGCCACGTGCTCACGCTTGGCGCGGATCACCGGTGCCACCGCCGCGATCGCCGAGTTGCCGCAGATGGAGTTGCCGCACGCCACGAGGATGGCGAGCTGCTTTGGCAGGCCGAGCGCTCGCGCGATCGCGTAGCTCGCCGCCAACCCAAGGACCACCAAGAGTACGATCCCGATGGCCAAGGACGGTCCCGCGCGCAACAGCAGCGGCAGGTCCACCGAGGCACCCAACAGGAAGACCGCCACTTCGAGGACTTCGCGCGCTGTG
>CAIRBD010000712.1 GCA_903876745.1 uncultured Gemmatimonadota bacterium | reverse complement strand
CGAATCCGCCATCATCCAGCTCACCGACATCCTGTCGCGCCAGGGATACGCCGTACGCGTGGCGCGCGACGGCAAGGCCGCCCTGTCGTCCATCGAGCTCGGCGTGCCCGACGCCATGGTGCTCGACCTCATGATGCCCGACGTGGATGGCTTTCAGGTGCTGAAGGCGATCCGCAGCGTGGAGCGCACCGCCCATATCCCCGTGCTCATCCTCACGGCGAAGCACGTCACGCGCGAGGAGCTGTCGTTCCTCACCGGCAACCACATCCACCAGCTCATCCAGAAGGGGGACGTCAAGAAGGACGAACTCCTCGGGGCGATCGCGCGGATGGTCGCCCCCCCGGACGCCGCGGCGACGGCGGCGGACACACCGACGATGCCGGCCTGAGCAAGCATGGAACCGACGCGACTCACGGTGCTGGCGATCGACGACAACCGGGACAACCTGGTGACGCTCGCGGCCGTGTTGCACGATGCGCTGCCGGGATGCACGGTGATGACCGCGCTCGACGGCGAACGCGGGATCGCTCTCGCGCGCAGTGCGGACCCGGACGTGATCCTCCTCGACATCGTCATGCCGGGGATGGACGGTTTCGAGGTCTGCCGTCGCCTGAAGGGCGATGACGCACTGCGCACGATCCCCGTGGTGTTCCTCACGGCGCTGCACACGGGACGCGACAACCGCCTCAAAGCCCTCGAGGTAGGTGCGGAGGGATTCCTCTCCAAGCCGCCAGCCGAAGAGGAACTCGTGGCGCAGGTTCGCGCCATGGCGAAGATCCGGGCGGCGAACCGTCGCGCCCAACTCGACCGGGAGCAGTTGGCGGAGCTGGTCGCCGAGCGTACCCGCGTACTCGTGCGCGAACTCGCCGAGCGCGCACGCGCCGAGGCGGCCCTGCGCGTGAGCGAGGCCCGCAATCGCGCCATCACGCAATCGGCGCACGACGCGATCGTCACCACCGACGTGAACGGCGGCGTCGTGAGCTGGAACAACGGCGCACAGATCATCTTCGGCTACACCGCACAGGAGATGCTCGGGCGGCCGGTCAGCCAGTTGATCCCCGGCCGCTTCCAGGACGCGCACCGCGCGGGAATGCATCGCATGCGGGCGGGCACCGAATCGAAGGTCATCGGCAAGACGGTGGAGCTGGGGGGCGTCCGGAAAGACGGTACCGAATTCCCGCTGGAGCTTTCGCTGGCGCGGTGGGAGACCGGGGACGGCTGGTTCTTCACCGGCATCATGCGCGACGTCTCGGAACGTGTGCGCGACGCCGCGGTGCTGCGACTCGAAGGGGCCGCGCTCGAGGCCGCAGCGAACGCCATCGTCATCACCGACCATACGGGTGTGATCACCTGGTCGAACGCCGCGTTCACGAACTGCACCGGCTACCGCCGCGATGAGGCGGTGGGACGCAGGCCCGGCGAGCTGCTCAACTCCGGCACGCACGACGCCACCTACTATGCCGCGATCTGGCAGACCATCCTCGCCGGCGACGTGTGGCACGGCGAGCTCGTGAATCGGCGCAAGGACGGCTCCCTCTACACCGAGGACATGACGATCACGCCGCTCAAGGACGAGGCGGGCGTCATCACGCACTTCATCGGGGTGCAGCAGGACATCACGCAGCGAAAGGCGCTCGAGGAGCAGTTCAGGCAGTCGCAGAAGATGGAATCGGTGGGGCGCCTCGCCGGGGGTGTCGCCCACGACTTCAACAACATGCTCGGCGTGATCCTCGGGCACGTGGAGCTGGCGCTGGCCGAGGTGCCCCCCGGAGCACCCATCCGCACGGACCTCGAAGAGATCCACGAGGCGGCGCAGCGGTCGGCCGACCTCACGCGCCAGCTGCTCGCCTTCGCCCGCAAGCAGAATGTGATCCCCCGCGTGATCGACGTGAACGCCACGGTGGCGGGCTCGCTGCGCATGATGCAGCGGCTCATCGGCGAGAACGTCGCGCTCGTGTGGCGGCCGGGCGAGGCGCTCTGGCCGATCACGATGGACGCGTCGCAGATGGATCAGATCCTCGCGAACCTCTGCGTGAACGCGCGCGATGCGATCACAGGCGTCGGTGAGATCACGATCGCGACGTCGAACTGCGAGGCGGACGGCGCGCTCGCCGCAACGAGTCCGGACGCCGTGCCCGGCGATTACGTGCGCATCACCGTGAGCGACACAGGGAGCGGCATGAGCAGCGACGTCGCCGCGCAGATCTTCGAGCCGTTCTTCACGACGAAGGCGTTCGGCGAGGGCACCGGGCTCGGCCTATCGACCGTGTACGGCGCGGTCCGGCAGAACCGTGGGTTCATCACCGTGGCGAGCGCCCCGGGCGAGGGGACGTCCTTCGATCTCTATCTGCCGCGGTACACGGGTGCCGTGGAACCCGCGCTGCGCCAAGGCGCGCCGACACT
>CAIRBD010000711.1 GCA_903876745.1 uncultured Gemmatimonadota bacterium | reverse complement strand
TGTCACCGCCCCACGTGCCGTCGACATCCATCGAGAAGTCGCTGTTCGACCATCGGCCCATGGGCGGGTAGACGATGTCCGTGGCGGGGAACACCACGCGCAGCGCGTTGCGCCCGCGCACGTCACCGACCTCGACGCTGAGCTTGGCGGCGTCGCGGCCGCCCCGCGTGATCTCCACCACCACGTCGGGTCCCGTGCCGGCTTCGACCGTGACCTTGCCGGCAAGGTCGTAGATCGCGACGGTGTTTCCGGAGATGGTCTTGCGTTCCGTCTGGGCGCCGCCGGCCGTCGGCGTGAGCATCACTGCGAGGGCGGACAGCGAGAGGGCGAGGAGGCTGCGCGGGATCATCAGGGTATCCGGGTGCTGAGGACGTGGGGCCTTCGAATGTAGCGGTGATTGGACAAGGCGTGTGCCAACTGGGTTTGAACGCTGCGGAACCGGCCGAGCGGCTCGTCTGCGCCTCCGAACGCCACCGCGGCGCGACGCCCAGACTCAAGTAGCGTCCCCGCGCGGTCGAAGCTCTGGGTAATGAGTGTGCCCAAACCGTTCCCCGTCGTTGCGTCACGCCGTGCCAGGCGGTGGGCGCTCGCGGCCGCGTGTGCCCTGCCCATCGGGCCGGCGCGCGCGGTGGCGCAGCGCACGTTCACGTTCGGCTCGCCGTCCACGCTCGTCGAGACGGTGCAGGGCAAGCCGGCGTTCGTGGAGCGTCTCACGTCGCTCGGCTACGAGGTGTGGCACTTCGACGGCAGTTGGGTGCGACTCGGTTCGCAGGATGACCGCGTGGTCGGCTGGTCGAACGCCGGCGCGCTCAAGGTGACATGGCGCCCGGGAGCGGATACGACGCGCGAGGCGGCCTTCACCGTGGGGTCGTCGCGCGACGACGTGGTGCGACTCGAGGGAACGCCGCATATGGTGGTGAACCGTCCCGACGCCGGCGAGATCGCGCTGCGTTACGGGCGCGCGACGGTGCGTGTGGGCGCGGCAGACGGCCGCGTGCGCACCTGGGACGACCCCGCGCACACACTGCACGCGCGCGCCGCGCCCGCCACGGGCATCGCGGGGCGTGTGCCCGCGCGCCCCACGGCGCCGGCCTCGCTCGCGGCCACCGTGACGTTCACCGACGACACCGATGACGGCGTCCTCGACGCGGACGAGCGCGCCACGATCACGCTCGTCGTGCGCAATGGCGGCAAGGGCACAGCCCATGGCACGGCGATCACCGTCACGGCGTCGGGCAACGCGGCGTCGGCGTCGGCGGTGTCGGTGCTCAACGCCTCGCGCGTCGATTCCATCCCGCCCGGCGGCACGGCCACGCTGCGCGCGACGATCGCCGCGTCGAGCGCCCTGCGCGATGGCGAGGTGACGCTCACCGTGGGCGCGCGCGAAGACAACGGCTTCGACCTCGACCCTGCCGCACGGCTCCTCGTGCAGACGCGCGCGCTGCGCGCACCGCGCCTCGTGCTCGACGGTCTCGGCATCGCCGACCAGTCGGGGAACGGGCGCATCGAGCCGCGCGAGATCGTGGACGTGACGGCGCGCATCGCGAATCGCGGGGCCGGCGCGGCGCGCGACGTGCGCGTGACCGTCGTGCCCGGGGCGGGCGTCACGCTCACGCCCGAATCGCCGCGCGAGGTGGTGGTGGGGATGCTGCGCGCCGGCGAGTCGCGCGACGTGCGCTTCACCGCGTTCTCGTCGTCGCGGGCGGACGGCTTCCCGGTGTCGCTGGTGGTGCGCGAAGCGCGCGAACGGTTCGGTACGACGCTGCCGCTGCCGCTCGCGCTCGACCGCCCCATCGCCTCGGTGCCCGACCTCGTCGTGCGCGGCCACGACCCGCGCGCGGTCATCGCCGCCGCGCCGCTCGTGGCCGACGTCGACACCGGCATCCCGCGCGGCGCCGTACGGCGCAACGTCGTCGCGGTGGTGCTCGGCGCCGAGCGCTATCAACATGCGCCGGCGGTACCGTTCGCCCGCAACGATGCGTCGGTGTTCCGCGAATATGCCTCGCGCCTCTTCGGCATCGGGGACGATGCCGACCATCTCTTCTTTCGCACCGATGACGAACTCACCGGCGGCGAGATGCACAAGGTGTTCGGCGACGGCGGGTGGCTGGCACGGCGCGTCGACGCCGAGACCGACGTCATCGTGTACTTCGCCGGGCACGGCGTGGCCGATCTCAAGACACACGCGCCGTATCTGCTCCCCAACGACGCCGACCCGAACTACCCCGCGCAGACGGGCTTCGCGCTCTCGGAACTGTACGCGCGGCTCGCCGCCCTTGGCGCGCGCTCGGTGACCGTGTACGTGGACGCCTGCTTCAGCGGCGGCACGCGCGACGGCGGCTCGCTCTTCGCCGGCGCGCGCGACGTGGTGGTGAGCGTCGAACATCCGGCGCTGCGCAGCGAGACGATGGCCGTGTTCAGCGCCGCGGCGGGCGATCAGCTCGCGAACGTGGCCGCCGACCGGCATCACGGACTGTTCACGTACTGGCTGCTCAAGGGACTGCGCGGCGC
>CAIRBD010000710.1 GCA_903876745.1 uncultured Gemmatimonadota bacterium | reverse complement strand
CAGTCGCTCACCGAGAGCGACGTGGAAGCGAATCCATACCATCAGTTCCACAAATGGTTCGAGCAGGCGCAAAAGGCCGAGATCCTCGAGCCCACCGCCATGTCGCTCGCCACGACCACCGCCGACGGCTATCCATCGGTGCGCGTCGTGTTGCTCAAGGGTGCGGACGAACGCGGCTTCGTGTTCTTCACCGATTACCGCAGCCGCAAGGGGATCGAACTCGACGAGAACCCCCGCGCCGCCCTCTGCTTCTTCTGGGACGCGCTGCAGCGTCAGGTGCGCATCTCGGGCGATGTGACGCGCGTGTCGATGGCGGAGTCGGCCGAGTATTTCACCTCGCGCCCGCACGGCAGCAAAGTGGGCGCGTGGGCGTCGCACCAGAGAGAGCCGCTCACGGCGCGCGTGGAGCTCGAGCGCGAAGTGATGGAGTACTTCACCAAGTATCCCGAAGGCGCCGACGTGCCGCTGCCGGATCACTGGGGCGGCTATCGCGTGGCGCCGAAGACGATCGAGTTCTGGCAGGGGCGCGAGAGCCGGCTGCACGACCGCATCGTGTACTCGCGCGGTGAGTCGGACGCGTGGACGATCGGGCGGCTCTGGCCGTAGTGCACAGCCCGGCCGGACGTGGCGCGTGCAGCCCCGCTCGGCTCAGGACTTCAGGTCAGCCAGCGCTTTCTTCGCCGCGTTCAGCCGTGGATTGAGCTGCAGCGCGGTCTCGTACTCGCGCTTCGCGTCGGCGTTCGCTCCGCGTTTTGCCAACAACTCGCCGAGTCGGAAGTGCGCCGTCGGCGCCGAGGGCATGCCGTCGGCACCGAGCTGAGGCGAAGCGAGCACGGCGCGCAGCGCCTGCTCGCCTTTGTCGAGCTGACGGCCCGTCGCCACGGCCACGCGCCCCATCCAGAGCAGCGCCGTCAGATCGGCGGGGTGCCGCGCCACGAATCGCTCCACCGTCGACGCGGCTTCGTCGGCACGTTTGCTGCCGAGCAGCATCGTGGTGAGCGACGAGAGCGCACTCGCGCTGTCCGGGTTCTCGGCGTAGGCGGCGCGAACCTCCCGCTCATACGTGCCCTGATCCTTCTCGCGCTGCGCGATCATGGCGTGCGCGAAGTGCCCCCGCATCGGGTTCACCGCGGCGATCGCGTCGGCCTCGCCGCGCGCCTTGGCCATGCTGCCACCGAACATCGCGGGCGCGAAGACGTAGAACTGCATCATCCCCTCGCGGCCGCCCACGTTCGCAGGATCGAGTTGCACGGTCTTCTCGAACTCGTTCTTGGCGCGCTTCGCGAGGAACGCCTGCCGGATCGTGCCCGCGTTGATCGCCTGCGTGCCGACGGCACGCGCCATCCACAGATGGTACTCGGCGCGGTTGGGCTCGGCGGCGATCGCCCTTTCGAACGCGGCCGCCGCGGCGTCCGCGTCGTTGACGACCATCGCGGCACGCCCGGCGCGGTAGTGTTCGGGACCGGACTGCGCCATCAACACGCCGAACGGCACGAGTACCGCAAACCGCACGACTCTCACTGCCAGTCCTTGGGAATCTCCCGCAACTCGAGCAGCAGCTTG
>CAIRBD010000709.1 GCA_903876745.1 uncultured Gemmatimonadota bacterium | reverse complement strand
GGCGACATCCTCGCGCAGCTTCCCGGCGCCGGTCCGCTCCTCGTGCGTGACGACGCACCCGTCCGCGACTTCGTCGAAGTGCGGGACGTCGCCGAGGGCCTGCTGCGCATCGCCCGGGGCACCTCGACGGGCATCTTCAACCTCGGGAGCGGCGTCGGTCACTCGGTGCGCGAGATCGCGACACTGCTGTGCGAGGAAGCCGGCGAACCCGGCCGCGAAGTCCGCGCGACCCGCCCCACCGGGCGTCGGTCCTCGCTGGTGCTCGACGCCGCGCCCGCTCGCGAACACTTCGGATGGAGGCCATCGGTGCCCCTGCGTGATGGCCTTCGGCAACTTCTCAACGGAACACGATGACGCACGCGAAACGCACGATCGCGGTTTTCACCGGCAACCGCGCCGAATACGGACTCCAGTATCCCATCCTGCGGGCGATCGCGGCGAGCCCGCTGCTCGACTATCGCCTGATCGTCTCGGGCGCCCATCTCGACGCCGATTTCGGAAGGACGCTCGCCGAGATCGAGGCCGACGGATTCAAGGTGCACGGGGAGGCGAAGATCGACATGCAGGCCGACACGCTCTTCGCCACGGCGCAGGCGATCGGCTCCTGCATCACGTCCGTCTCCCGCATCCTCGCGGACATGCGCCCCGACGCGCTCGTCGTCTACGCCGACCGCTTCGAGGGCTTCGGCGCGGTCATCGCCGGCACGCAGACGAACGTCCCGACGGCGCACATCGAGGGCGGCGACCTCACCGAGGGAGGCGCGCTCGACGACTCCGTCCGGCACGCCATGACGAAACTCTCGCATCTACACTTCACCACGAACCAGCAGGCGACGAATCGTATCCTCGCCATGGGCGAGGAGCCGTGGCGTGTGCACACGGTCGGCTTCCCCGCCATCGACCTGATCCAGGACGGGCTATACGCGACGTCAGGCGAGCTGACGGCCCGCTACGGCCTCGACCCGCACCGTCCCGTCGTGCTCTTCACGCAGCACTCGGTGACCACGGAGTTCGATGCGTCGCAGGAGCAGGTGGCGCCGTCGCTCCGCGCGTTGAAGCGGCTCGCGGCGGAGGGCGTGCAGGTGATCGTCACGTACCCGAACAACGACGCCGGTGGCCGGCGCATCATCGCGCTGCTCGAGGCGCTCGCCGCGGAACAGGTGCCCAACATCCAGGTGCATCGCTCGCTCGGCCGGCACAACTATCACGGGGTGCTGGCCCTCGCGCTCGACCCACAGGGCCGGGCCGTCTGCATGGGCAACTCGTCGTCAGGCATCAAGGAGTCGCCGGCGTTCGGCTGTCCGACCGTGAACATCGGGAGCCGGCAGGACGGCCGCCTGCGCGGCGAGAACGTCCTCGACGTCGGCTACGATGAAGACGCCATCTACGCCGCGGCCCGCAGATGCATCGATGACGACGCGTGGCGGGCGACGTGCGCGGCGTCCCCGAACCCCTACGGGGTCGGCGACGCCGGCAAGAAGATCGCGCGCGTGCTCGAAGAGGTGCCGCTCGACGCCGCGCTGCTGCGAAAGCGCATGACCTTGACGGGCGAGGTCCGCGATGGGTGGTATCGCTGAACGACGGGAGCCGACGGATGACTAGCTGGGTCGACATCCTCGTGCCGCCGGAGACCTCCATCCGCGAGGTCATCCGCCTGCTGGATGTGAGTGCGATGCAGATCATCCTCGTCGTGGGGGATGGTCGGCGCCTGCTCGGGACCGTGACCGACGGCG
>CAIRBD010000708.1 GCA_903876745.1 uncultured Gemmatimonadota bacterium | reverse complement strand
GTGCCGGTGGTGGCCGCGGTGTAGTAGTGCACGTCGAGCACGTCGAGCAGCCGCGTCCCGGCGGCCGCCTCGGCGGCCCTCATGCGCGAGAGATAGACATCCACGAAGTTCTGCCGGCCGTAGCGCGGATCGTCGTACCAGCGGCGATTCGCGTAGCGCCCGCCCGACACGATGCCGGAGTACGTCGCGAGCCCCGGGCCGAAGATCACCGCCGAGGGGACGGCGGCTTTGATCGCGGCGGCGTAGCTCGTGGTGAGGTCGGCGAAGCCGGCGTAGGTGAACAGCCGCGGCCGGAGCGCGTCGTCGGAGGAATCGCTCATCACCTCGCGGTGCGTGAGTTCCCAGATGTCGGGCTCGTTGTCGAGGCTGAAGAGGATCGGCGCGGTCGCGGCGCCCGTCGCGCCCGGGTAGGTGTGGTCGATCCAGTACGCGAACTCGTCCTGATACACCACGCCGTCGCTCGTGTCGGGCGTCGCGGCGAACGGCAGCCCTTTGCGCGGCGCACTCACCCTGAAGTGCTTCGCGAGCCGTGCCGTGCGGTCGGCATCGGTGGTGGTGAGCGGCGTGCCCGCCATGTTGCCGGCCACGTAGCCGAGCATCGGCACGGTGAGCAGCACGCCCTGGCCGCGCGAGAACGACGCGTTCACGCGCCCCGTCACGGCGGCGCCGGGCGCCCTGCCGTAGTCGTACGCCGTGCCGTTGTGCGCGAGATAGCCGTCGTTGCTGAAGTTCCCGTCACTCCCGACGTTGCTGGCGCCAGTCTCCCAATTGAACGCGGTGAGCCGGTTGCCGCCGAACCGATTGAGCGTGATGCCAGCCGGCAGTTGCGCGCCGTACCACGGTGCCACGCCCGCGCGCGATCCCCCCTGCTCGGCCGCGTTCATTCCATAAATGAGACGCGAGATGGGGAACTGCGCGGTGGAGTTGATCGTGAATGAGACAGGCGAGACAGCCGCCGGTGGCGATCCCGAGTCCGCAACGGCGCGCGCGGCGGCCGCGTCGAAGATGGCGTGGTCGCTGCGAACCGTGGAGCAACCGGCGACGACGAGCGCTGTACTGAACAGCACAAGCCATTGCGGCGTAATGCGTTGACGCGAGCATCGAGTCGCGGCACGGAGGTCGAACGTTCGAAGGGACATGGCGGCGGCGCGAGGTGGTTCGGTGCGGTGAACAGCCCATGCAAAAGCAAGAACCACGCCGCGCCCCGCCCCCTCCGCGCGTGTTCCGAACCGAGGCGACGTTATGTTCCTGAGTGCTGATCGATGATCGGGTCGCGCGCCGCCAGGGACCCCTGCCGGTGCAGTTCGCTCGCGGTGGCAACGCCCGCGCGCTCCGCGTGAGCGCGCTTGCGCTGATCGCGGCGGGCGCGCTCCTCGTGGCGTCGTGCGGCGGCGGTGGCGGTGCCACCGACTCCACCAGCGTGGGCGGCCTCGTGACCGCCACGGGCAACACCAAAGTGCTCACGCGACTGCAGGTGTCCGCTCCGGCCACGGCGCTGCTCGTGGGCGAGCACATGACGGCGACGGCCGCGGGCTACGACCAGTACGGCGCGAAGATGCCCGTCGGCGCGCCGGTGTGGGCGTCCTCCGCGCCGGCGGCCGCGACCGTGGACGCCGGCGGCGTGATCACGGCGACCGGCGCCGGTGAGACGACGATCTCGGCGAGCGTGGACGGGCAGCAGGGCACCGCGTCGCTCACCGTGCTCCTCGCGCCGGTGGCGCGCATCGTGCTCGCGCCCAGCGTCGCGCCGCTCGGGCTCGCCGCCACGCAGCAGATCACCGCCACGCTGCTCGATGATCGCGGCAACGTGCTGAGCGGTCGCGCCGTCTCGTGGAGCAGTTCGGCGCCGGCCGTCGCCTCGGTGTCGGCGAATGGGCTGATCACCGCCCTCACCGAGGGCGCCGCAGTGATCACGGCGACGAGCGGCGGCGTGCAGTCGACCGTGCCGGTGACCATCACGACGCACTTCGATCCGGTGGCGCGCGTGGTGATCGCACCCACCGCCGGAAGCGTGAGCTTCGGGCATACGCTGCAACTCGCATTGACGCTGCTCGATGCCGCTGGGAACACGCTGGTCGGCCGCGGGCTGGTGTGGAGCGTGAGCGATCCGGCCATCGCGCGCGTCTCGGCGACCGGCGTGGTGACGCCGCTGGGCGTCGGGACGGTGCAGGTGACGGCGACGAGCGAAGGGAAAAGCGCCACCGTCGCGGTGACGGTGCGTGCCGATGTGGTGGTCTCGATCCTCAATCCGGATTCGACTACGGTGTCGGGCGACACGCTCTACGTCGCCGCGTTAGCGAAGTCGGCGCTGCCGGTGGACGGTGCCGTGGCGCTCGTGGGTCAGCACGAGGAACCGTTGGTTCGCACACGCATCGGCGCGCTGGGTGGTTTGGAGGCGTGGGTCGCGCACATCGTGATCCGTGACCTGTACTGGGGACCGAACGCCGTCACGGTCATCATCACCGACACGAACGGCGGGACTGGAGTAACCACGGTGCCGTTCACGTACGACCCGCAGGGCGTCAAGGGCGGGATCATTCCGCCGAGGAAAGACAAGGAGCTGGTGCCGGCGGTGAAGAAGCGGGTGCCGTAGGCACTCTGACGCCACGCTGACGCCGGTGCTACACTCTGCTCTCATGAACGACGGAGCAGAACCAGGCGGCTTGACCCTCCGAACGCTGGGCTCGCTGACGTTGTTCGCTGAGACGGCGGACGGTCGAAGCGAGGTGCTCTACCACTCCGGCAAGGTGTTGGCGCTGCTCGCCTACCTGGCCGTGGAGCAGCGAACGCCGACGTCGCGACAGCGCCTCGCCGCGCTGTTCTGGGGCGACCAGGAGAGCGGGTTGGCGCGCCGCTCGCTCCGGCAGGCGTTGTTCAAGCTCCGGAAGCTCGTCGGTGAGGCGGCCCTCGAGCTCGACGACGATGCGGTGCGGCTGGCCGCAGGCGCCGTGGACGTGGACCGTGAACGCTTCCTGACGGCGTGCGCGCGCGGCGACCTCGCGGCGGCCTCCGCGGCGTATCACGGTCCCTTCTGTCACGGATTCAGCAGCGAGGGCGCGCTCGAGTTCGACCAGTGGGCGGAGGGCGAGCGCCGCCGGCTGCAGCGCCGGTTCACCGAGGCGCTCACGCGCGGCGCGCGCGCGGCCATCGATGCCGTGGAACTCGAACGCGCGGTGGCGCTGGCCACGCAACTGCGCGATCTGGAGCCCGAGGCCGAGGCGGGCGTGCAGTTGCTGATCGAAGCGCTGCTCGCGTCGGGGCACGATGATGAGGCGCGCGACGTGGCCTCGCGGTACCGGGACGTCGCGAGCGAAGTCGGCGTGGACACGTCGGCCGGCATGAGCAAAGTCCTGCGACGTCTCGAGCAACCGTCAAACGTGCGCGATGGGAGCGCCTCGCCGTCTGACGCCGGCGGCCTGCTCTCGTTCGGGCACGAGTTCGTGGGGCGGCAAGTGGAACTGCAACGGCTGCTGGTCGCTGCGGAACGGGCACGGCGCGGGGAGTCGGCGCGCGTGGTGGTGGTGGGGCCGGCGGGTGTGGGGAAGAGCCGGTTGTTCGACGAGTTGGAGTCGCGACTGCGCGTGCGCGGCGTGAGTGTGCTTCGCGTACGGCTCTGGCCCGGCGCGCGCGTGGTGGCGTATGCGGCGTTCGCGGAGCTGGTGGGGAAGCTCGCGATGCTTCCTGGAGCGGGCGGCATCTCCGTGGAGAGCGCGTCGACGGTGGTG
>CAIRBD010000707.1 GCA_903876745.1 uncultured Gemmatimonadota bacterium | reverse complement strand
GAACAGGTCGCGGATGATGCCGCGCGTGAGCGACGTCTCGCGGTGCAGCAGCTTGGGCGGCGAGCCGACGAACTTCGTCTTCTTCTCGATGCGCTTCCACTGACTGATGAGCGTCGTGATCTCGCGCTCGAACGTCTCGGGCGTCACGTCCTCACCCACGGTGCGCACGATCACGCCGCCGGAGTTCTTGGGGAGGATCTTCTGCACCTGCTCGCGCAGCCGCTGCCGCTCGGCGCGCTCGCCGATCTTCCGGCTCACACCCACGCGCGACGCGGCCGGCATATACACCACGAAACGTCCCGCCAGCGACACCTGCGCGGTGACGCGCGGCCCCTTGGTGGAGATCGGTTCCTTGGAGACCTGCACGATGATCGAATCGCCGCGCTTCAGGACGTCCTGGATCTGCGGCGGCTCCTTGCGACGACGACGGCCCCCGCCCCGCGGCTTGCGCGCGGGCGCCTCGGCCTTCTCGGCGGATTCCTCCGAGTCGGGCTGCTCGTCCTCGCCTTCCGGCTCGTCGTCGGCATCGTCGTCGTCCTCGTCATCGCCGTCCTCGTCGAAGACGAGATCGGATGAATGGAGGAACGCGCTCTTCTCGGTGCCGATGTCGACGAACGCTGCCTGGATGCCGGGCAGTACCGCATCGACCTTGCCCCAGTAGATGTCGCCGACCATGCGGCGCGCTTCCGGACGGTCGACCTGGAGCTCAACGAGCTGGTCGTCCTCCAGGATCGCCACGCGGATCTCCCGCTGCGTGGCGCTGATCAGAATCTCTCGCTTCATCGATGACCATCTGGTGTGCCGCGCGGCACGACCCGGCGAACGCCGGCGCGGTGGACCAGGAGTTGGACGTTGGGAGGTTGAACGGCCGGCTCGTCACGCGCCGTGGCGCGCGGCGTGCCTGCCGCAAACTGGAATGGGACGGGCTCCCCGGCTCATGCGTGATCGGACACACCGCTGCCGTCCGGTACGCGCGTGCGCTGAGGCGCAGTGCGTCCGGTGTGGTACGGCTTGGTGTGCGATCGAATGCTGAGTGCATCCTGTCGGTAGTGAAGGCGACACGAGCGGGTGAGCGGACGGCATCATGCATCCAACCGAACCTGCTCCGGCTGGTGATCCCGTCATTCCCGGTTACTAGGACGACGCCGGGTCAAAGTGCGTCGAAGAGGCCGGGATGCGCCGAAGCGCCATATAGAGCTAACGGAGGAACCGCCGTCTCCGCAATGGCTTAGGCCGCGCCGAGTTCCTTGAGGAGGTGTCGCGCGATGACGATGCGCTGGATCTCCGACGTGCCCTCGCCGATCTCCCCGATCTTGGCGTCGCGCATCATGCGCTCCACCGGGTAGTCCTTGGTGTAGCCGTAGCCGCCGTGCACCTGGATGGCCTTGATGGTGGCCCGCATGGCGAGTTCGGACGCGAACAGCTTGGCCATGGCCGCTTCCTTGCCATACGGTCGGCCAGCCTGGGCCAGCCACGCGGCGTGGTACACGAGGTGCCGTGCCGCCTCGAGTTCCGTGGCGAGGTCGGACAACTGGAACTGGAGCCCCTGGAACTCGAAGATCGGCTGACCGAACTGCTTGCGCGTGGTGGCGTAGCGGAGCGCCAGATCGAACGCGCCCTGTGCGATGCCCAGCGACAGCGCGCCGATGCCGATGCGGCCGGAGTCGAGCGTGCGCATGAAGTTCACGAACCCGTTGCCTTCGATGCCGAGGAGGTTCTCGGCCGGCACTTCGACGTCTTCGAAGATCAGCTCGCGCGTGTCGGAGGCGCGCCATCCGAGCTTGTCCTCCTTGCGACCCGAGGTGAAGCCGGGCATCGGGACGAGCGACGCGTCGTGTCCGATGCCCACAGCACGAGCGGCCTCGAGGTCGCAGGTCTCCTTCGTCACGATGAAGGAGCTGATGCCCTTGGTGCCCTTCGAGGGATCCGTCACCGCGGTCACCACGAAGATCTCGCCGACGCCGGCGTGCGTGATGAAGCGCTTCGAGCCGTTGAGGACGTAGTGACTGCCCTTCTTCACCGCCGTGGTCTGCGTGCCGCCCGCGTCGCTGCCGGCGTTGGGTTCGGTGAGCCCGAAACCACCCAGCACGGCACCGGAGGCGAGCAGCGGCACGTAGCGCCGTTTTTGTGCGTCATTGCCGAAGTTCACGATCGGCGAGGTCCCGAGCGTGGTGTGGGCGGAGATGGTGATCGAGTGCGAGGCGCACACGCGGGCCAACTCCTCGATGGCGATCATGAAGCTGATCGTGTCGAGCCCCGCCCCGCCGAGCTCCTCGGACCACGGGATGCCGAGCAGGCCGAGCTCGCCCATCTTCTTCACGTTCTCCCAGGGAAACTCCTGGGACTCGTCGAAGCGCGCGGCGACCGGGGCGACCTCCTGCTGCGCGAAGGAACGGACCATGTCGCGCACGGCGAGGTGCTGCTCGGAGAAATACAGGCTATCGTGCATGGCTGAAAATATGCCTCGGAACGGCGTGATAGGAATGGGAGTGGAACGCACGTACAACGCGCGCGGCGGTGCGCGCGTTCAGTCGTCGCGGATGACGGCGAGGAACACCTCGCCGTACTTCTCCATCTTGGCAGGCCCCACGCCGTGCAGGTCGGCCATCGCGCCGGGGGTGCGTGGTCGCGCGAGTGCCATCGCACGCAGCGTACGGTC
The DNA here is from genome assembly GCA_903876745.1 of uncultured Gemmatimonadota bacterium. Lineage (GTDB taxonomy): Bacteria > Gemmatimonadota > Gemmatimonadetes > Gemmatimonadales > Gemmatimonadaceae > Fen-1231. Next base: position 3,968 of record CAIRBD010000707.1, on the reverse strand, counting down.
GGGGAAGACGACGTAGGCCGGCATGCCGGCGGCGCGTGAGAGCTCAGAGCGGAGCGCACGCAGCCGGTCGAGCAGGTCCTGCGCGTCGTCGTCGAGCGGCGCCTCGTCCTCGGCTTTGGAGCGGGCCGGCGGCTTCTTGCGCCCTTTGGTCGCGGCCGCACGCGCCGGCGCTTCGTCTGTGACGGCCGCGTGCGCGAGGTGGAGGCAGTTGTCGCACTGCGCGCAGGTGGGGGTTGCCGCCGGGTCGCCGAAGTGGCGGAGCACATAGAAGCGCCGGCAGCGCTCGGTGTACGCGTACTTCTGCATCACGTCGAGTTGCGCGAGCTCAGACTGGCGGCGGCGGTCGAGCGTGTCCCAGTCCACGTTCCACTTGCTGAGCGGCGAGGCCGGCGCGCTCACCACCAGTCCCTCGCCGATGCGGTTCCATACCACGAACTGCCGCTGCTCGAGCGCGTCGAGGCGTTCCGTGACGGCGTAGGGATCACCCAGCCCCGAGGGGAGCAGCCCCAGATCGACGACGGCGCCTTCGGCGACGCCGCCGCGCGAGAGTCGCCAGAGCGCGCGGAGCAGATCGCGCTCGAGGTTCTCCTCGCCGCCCAGCTCCTCCTTGATGCGCTCCGGCGTGGCGAGGAGGCGCACGCGCGCCATCGACGTGGAACCCACGGAATGATGCATTGCGCCGGAGGTCACGAGGATGCGCACGGCGGAGTCCGCCTCGCGATCCGACACCTTCCCCGATGCGGACGCGGCGAGCGCTGCGACGTCGCCGTCCACGAGTCCGTCGTTGTCGGCGCTGCGACACGCCGCGGCGAACACGGCCTCGACGACGTTGCGCTCGGGATGTGCCGCGCGCGTGAAGAACTCGTGCGTGAAGCGGTCCTGGAAGGCGTGCAGCAGCACGCAATCGGCGGTGGCGCCGTCGCGTCCGGCGCGTCCGGCCTCCTGGTAGTAGGCCTCGAGCGAGCCCGGCATGGCGTGATGCACCACGAGGCGCACGTCGCGCTTGTCGATCCCCATGCCGAACGCGTTGGTGGCGACGATGACGCGGATCGCGCCGCTCATGAACGCGTCCTGCACCTCGCGGCGATGCTCGTCGTCGAGTCCGGCGTGATACGCGGCGGCGCGCAACCCGGCCTTTCCCAGCCGCGCGGCCACGCGATCAACCGTCTTGCGGGTGGAGGCGTACACGATGGCGGCGCCCTGGTGGCGCTCGAGCAGGTGGGCGAGCGTGCCATCCTTTTCCGCGTCGTTCTTCGTGCGGATCACGTGCCAGCGCAGGTTGGGACGGTCGAACCCCGTGACGATGATGTCGGGGTCGCGCAGTCCGAGCGAGTGCGCGATGTCGCGGCGCACCTCGGGGGTGGCAGTCGCCGTGAGGGCGACCGTCGGGGGCGTGCCGAGCCGCTCCCGGATCTCGCGGACGCGGCGATAGCTCGGCCGGAAATCGTGCCCCCACTCGCTGATGCAGTGCGCTTCGTCCACGGCGAGGAGTGACACGCCGACCGCGGCGATGCGATCACCCGCGCCCCCGAAATCGAAGCGCTCGGGCGCCACGTACAGCAGCTTCACTTCGCCGCGCTGCACCTGCCCCATGCGCGCGCTGATCTCGGACGCACTGAGCGAACTGTTGATGAACGTCGCGGGGATGCCGCGCGCGACGAGCTGGTCCACCTGGTCCTTCATCAGGGAGATGAGCGGCGACAGCACGACCGTGAGTCCATCGAGCACCAGCGCGGGCACCTGGTAGCAGAGCGATTTTCCGCCGCCCGTGGGAAGGATCACCAAGGTGTCACGTCCGCCGAGGATCGATGCGACGGCGCGTTCCTGCCCTGGACGGAACGCGCCGTGGCCGAACCGGGATTCGAGCAGTTCGCGCGCGCGGTCGATGGGGGCGGAAGTCACGCTGAAGGATACTCGCCGGTCACCGGCGGTGGCACCATCGCCTCATCGCGTCACCGAAGCGAAACATTTCAATGGAATGTGTGCACCGTCCGATACTCACCTACAGTCACGCTACGACACGCGCATGAGGTGCGTGCCGCGGGTCTTTGCCGGAAAAACCGTCGTGCCTCTCGAACTCCTCGTCGCGCTCGCCTGCGCGATCGCCTTGTGGTCGTCACGCAGAAGCCTGGACAAGCGCCCTCCTTCGGCGTGGATCCTGGCCGTGGCGGCGCTTGGCGGCGACGCGGTGCTGCCACAGCTCGGGCTGACGAGCGCCACGTGGAGCGGCCGCCTGACGATCACGGCAGGAGCGATCGCCGTGGCGTTCGCCCTGTCCCGGGCGACGATGGACGCGCTCGAGTTCCGCCCGCGCCGGTCCGCCCGCAACCTGCGCACGGTGCTCGCGATGGGGCTGGCGGCCTGCACGGCGGTGCTGCTGCCGACGGGTCACGAGGCCACGGTGACCGTCGTGGTGAGCAACGTCGCGCTCATCGTGACGGCCTCATGGTGCGCGCGCGAACTCATCGCGGCATCGAAGCCGGAGACCGGCCGCCGTCTGCTCTCGTGGGCGGCGATCCTCGTTGGTGCCTCTGCGGTCGTCAACGCCGCACAGGCGCTCTTCTGGACTGGTTCACCGGAGTGGGCAGGATCGACCGCCGGCGGCCTCGCCATCGCGGCGATCTGCGCGGGCGTGTTCGTGGACGCGAATGAGCGCGAACGAGCGTGCGCCCCGGTCTGGGCGGAGGCCGAGCGCCAAGCGAAAGCGGAGACGGCGCACGTCCGAGCCGAACTCGCGGCGCTGTTCGAAGTGAGCCACGACGCGATGCACCTCGTGGACGAACAGCTGATGCTCGTCTCCTGCAACGAGAAGTTCCGATCCCGCGTCGAGGCTGCCACAGGCAGGCCGCCCGACGTGGGGCAACCCGTGGAGCGGTGTTTCCCGGCGCGCGAACGTCCCGCGTGGGAGGCTCGCTACCACAGCGCGCTCTCGGGGAAGCCGATCACGGTCGATGCCTTCGCGCCCTACGCCGAAGCGGAGCAACGAGTGGATGCCGTCTCGCTGTCGCCCGTGACGCATCGTGGCCAGATCGTGGGCGTCGTGGTGTGCAGCCGCGATGTGACGGAGATGCGCCGCCTCGCTGAGAAGATGCACGCCAGCGCGGAGGACTATCGCGCCCTGAGCGTGCACGCGACCGACCTCGTGCTGCGCGTGCGCCACGACGGCCACGTGCTGTTCGCCTCGCCGTCGTCGGAGCGCCTGCTGGGTTGGACACCCGAAGAGCTGCTGGGGCGCAGCGTGCTGATGTTCGCCGCGGAAGACGACGTCGAGACGGTGCGGCGTGTCCTGCGCGAGGCCCAGCACGGCCCCCCGACCCCCCGCCCCGTCCTCTTCCGCCTGCGTCACCGCGTGGGCGGGCTGCGCCTGCTCGAGGGTGTGTGTACGAACGGCCTGACGTCGACGGGCGACGCGTCGTTGATCATCAACGCCCGGGACGTCACCGAACGGCAGTCGATCGAGGCGGAACTCCGGCAGCGGCAGCGCGGCGCCAGCGTCGGGCGCCTCGTGACGGGGATCGCGCATGACTTCAACAATCTTCTGACGGCCGTCCTCGCCAACGCCTCGCTCGCCCGCGAACGGGACCCTGAGGCGACCGACCTTGCCGAGATCGTGATCGCGGCGGAACGCGGACGGGGCCTCGTCCGCAACCTGCAGACGTTCGCCGGGGCCACGAGCGGAGAGATGACGGTCTTCGTCCCCGGCGAACGCATCGCCGATGTCGAGACGATGCTGCAACGATTCCTCGGAGATGAGGTCCGCGTCCAGGCGCACATCGACGATCTCGACTGGAGCGTGCAGATGGACTCGGGGCAGTTCGAGCAGCTGCTCGTGAATCTTGCCGTCGCCGAACGCGCGACCATGATGCGCGGCGGGGTCCTCGCGGTGGAGACGTCCACGCTGCGCGTGACGCTGCCGCTTCGCGGCGAAGGGCCCGTGGTGCCGGCCGGCGAATTCATCACGCTCACCG
>CAIRBD010000706.1 GCA_903876745.1 uncultured Gemmatimonadota bacterium | reverse complement strand
GCGCAGTGGGGCGGCGAGGTGCTCGAGGACAACCACGTCGCCTTCAATACGTCCGTCGCCGAGGCGATGGACCGGCAGCTGATCCTCAACATCGTGCGCCTCTCCGAGGACGGCGACGTGCGCCGCGTCGAGATTGTGCTCGACGTGCCCCGCCAGGCGTCCATCGTGGCCTCCGCCGAGGGGAAGTGGTTCGCCACGTGCCTCGCGCAGGCGCTCGACCGGCTCGATGCGCAGCTCCAGAAGGCTAAGCAGACGCCCAAGACGCGCGCGCGCCGCGCGCAGTTGCCGCGCCGCTGATGGCCGCGGCGCTGACGGTCGCGCAGTTCTACGAGCGCCTCAAGGATGTCCTGCAGCTCGAGCTGCTGGGCAACCCGGAGGGGTTGAAGCGCGAAGTCACGATGCCCGATGCGTCGGGGCCCGGGCTCGTGCTCGCCGGCTACACGGGACGCTTCGTGTACCAGCGCGTACAGGTGCTCGGCCAGACCGAGGTGTCGTACCTCGCCGAGCTCCCCGAGGCGGTGCGCATCGAGCATCTGCGCACCTTCTTCTCGTTCCCCATCCCGTGCGTGATGGTGACCAAGGGGATGGAACTCCCCCACGGTTTCGTCGAGGAAGCGACCGCGGCCGGCGTCGTCATCCTGCGCTCGAAACTCAAGACGCTCGAGTTCTACAAGCGCATCTCGCCGTTCATGGAGCAGGCGTTCGCGCCCGTCACGAACCTGCATGGTTCGCTCGCCGACGTCTTCGGCGTGGGGCTGCTCTTCACCGGGTCGAGCGGCATCGGCAAGTCGGAGTGCGTGCTCGACCTCGTGGAACGCGGCCATCGGCTCGTCGCCGACGATCTCGTCATCGCCACCAAGCGCGGCGCCGACGTGCTCATCGGCCGCGGCCACGAGCTGTCGCGCCACTTCATGGAGATCCGCGGCGTCGGCCTCATCGACGTGCCGAAGATCTTCGGCATCCACGCGGTGCGGCAGCAAAAACGCATCGAGGTGATGGTGCACCTCGAGCAATGGGATGCCCTGCGCGAGGTGGACCGCACGGGGCTCGACGGTCAGACGACGACCGTGCTCGGCGTGGAACTGCCGCAGATCACCGTGGGGCTCAATCCCGGCAAGAACATCACCGTGATCGCTGAAGTGATCGCGATGAACCACCTGCTGCGCTACAGCGGTCACCATGCGGCCGAGGCGTTCAATGAACGACTCAAGGCGAACATGGCGCAGAAGGCCGACGTGGGGCGCTATCTCCAGGAAGATGACGAGTAACGACTCGCCGCATCGCGCCATCGTCGCGGCCCACGCCGATTTCGCCGCGGGGCTCGCCTCGGCCGTGCAGCAGATCGCCGGCCTGGGGGCGGCGGTGTACGCCGTGAGCAACGCGGGGCTCGACGCGGCGTCGCTCGAGGCGGCGGTGCGCGACGCGATCGTCGCGCACGACGCCACCGTCGTGTTCACCGATCTCCCCTCCGGGAGCTGCACCATCGCAGCGCGCAAGGCGACGCGCGAGCATCCGCAGATTCCGGTGGTGACGGGCGTGAATCTCGCGATGCTCCTCGACTACGTGATGGGTGGCGGCGAGGCGCGGGCCGCGGCCGAGCACGCGGCGGAGCGGGCGCGCGCGGCGAT